>CAKRCJ010000137.1 GCA_934307185.1 uncultured Roseburia sp. | reverse complement strand
ACACCAGAGAGCTCTTACAGTAGCAATCAAGAGAGCACGTCACGTAGCTCTTATGCCATACGTTTGCGAATAAGATTTAAAAGAATGGACCAATTATCCGAGAGGGTAGTTGGTCTTTTTTGTGTTTTAACACAAGAGTTTTGAACAAAAATAAGCCACACTTGACAACGAGTGAAGGGTACGTGTATCTTGTTGATAGCAAAAGGATTATAATATTTGGAGAGAATATTCATGAACAAAACTTCATTTAAAAATAGATTATATGACGCATCCAAAATTGATTGGGATAATTTGATGTTTTCAAGTCGTGCATTATGGATGCTGCTTATCCCAATCATGGTAGAACAAATGTTGAATTCCCTTATGGGAATGGCAGATACCATGATGGTAAGTAACGTTGGAAGTGTTGCAATGTCAGCAGTTTCACTGGTAGACTCCATCAACATGCTTGTCATTCAGGTATTTGCTGCACTTTCTACCGGAGCCGCAATTATCTGTTCCCACTACCTTGGAAAAGGCGATAAAAAAGGAGCTAATAAAGCGGCAAGACAGATATTTCTGACGGTAATCGTTATATCGGTGACACTGACGGTAATAGGGCTTATTTTCTGCAAACCGTTGCTTCGGCTGATTTTCGGAAGCGTGGAAGCGGAGGTTATGGAGGACTCCATTATATACTTTAAAATTACAGCCGCATCTTATCCGTTCATAGCGCTTTTTAATGCGGGAGGTGCATTTTACCGTGCGGGGGGAAATTCAAAGTTTCCAATGAAAATATCGATTATCTCCAATGTATTAAACATTGCAGGAAATGCAGTTTTAATTTTCGGATGTAACATGGGTGTTGCCGGAGCTGCCATATCAACACTTATTTCGAGGATTTTCTGTGCATTTGTTGTACTGTGGTTTTTAAGAAAGCCAAAACAGGATATTGTATTAAATGAATATTTGACAATCCGCCCGGATTTTCCGCTTATTGGAAAAATATTGGCAATCGGTATTCCGGCAGGAATAGAAAACGGAATGTTCCAGTTTGGAAAATTAGCAATCCAGTCAACCGTTTCCACGCTTGGAACACAGGCGATTGCGGCACAGGCAATGACAGTTATTTTTGAAAATGTAAATGGAATAGCGGCAATCGCAGTCGGAATTGGACTGATGACCGTTGCGGGACAGGCATTTGGAGCCGGAAGAAAAGAAGAGGCGAAATATTACATCGTAAAGCTGACAGGATATGCAGAAATTGTTTTGTTAATTTCATGCCTGCTTACGTTTTTAATCAGCCGTCCGGTGATGCACTTGGCAGGAATGGAACCGGAAAGTATGGAGCTTTGTTATCAGATGCTCGTTGCAATTACAATTGCAAAACCGATATTGTGGTCACTGTCTTTCATTCCGCCTTATGGGTTAAGGGCAGCAGGAGATGTAAAGTTTTCTATGATTACCGCCACCTGCACCATGTGGTTTTGCAGAGTTGCACTTGCAATTTATTTAATTCGTTTTCAGGGCTTTGGCCCTATTGCGGTGTGGATTGGTATGTTTGCGGACTGGGGAATACGGAGCATCATTTTTTCTGTCCGTTTTTTACATGGAAAATGGATGGGAAAAAGTGTAATATAATGAAAATGGCAGAAATATAATGTGATACGCTATTTTAACGCATAGAAACACGCTGGAGGTAATGAAGGGATTAGTTTTAATATGAGAAACAGGATTTTAAAAAATTTTGCGGTTATACTGGCTGGCGCAATATTTTTGAGTGGTTGTGGAAAAGAACAATCCGAAAAAAAGGAAAATACAAATGCGGTGGAAAAAGAAGAGTGTTCCGAAACAGAGATTAAAATTTTGATAACAGACATAGATACAGAAACAATTTATGCAGATGAAAATTCAAATCAGGAACTGGCTGAGTTTTTAATTGATTATTATCAGATTTCGGAAGAATACCTTGAAGAGACACGTTATTATTACAACAATATTGATTTGGATGAGGATGGAAAAGAAGAGACAATTGCGGTTGTTGTAGGTGAATACACGGAATGTGACGGTGGTGACCCGGCACTTATTTTAGGGCAGAATGAGAGCGGATATTATGTGTTGGAAAGCTTTGACTATATCCGCACACCGGTTTACATAAGTGATAATATGACAAATGGATGGCATGATATTATATTTCCGGTGCATGGCGGTGAAGAGGGAACGGGTTATAAAATCTGCCATTATGTTTCTGATACAGGATATCAGGGAGAACTGACCGAATATGTGCAGGAATTTCCGGAAGATTTTTCTGGAAAGAAAATACTTTCCAATAATTTTATTGATGATATGGATAAAGGAAATTACAATACCTTAAAGGAAGCGGAGGATAATCCGGGGAGCAAAATGGGAAATTAAATCAGAAAACCTACTTTATATTATCCCTTTAAAATGGTATAATGAATGGCAAATCATTATTTTTTCAGTTGGATTACAGAGAAAAATATGTAATGCATTAAAGGGTGTAGGTATGAAAAAAAATAAGATAAAGTTAAAAGGAAAACTGCGCACCTATCTTAACTGGCCGCTGTATCTGATTGTGCTGCTTGTGATTATGAATGCTGCAATGTACACAAGAGATGTAAGGATGGGTGCAGCCTTTTCCGGTTTTGTAGGGATATATATTATAGTTGTATTAATTTCAGCAATCAGAAGTAAGCCGCTTCTGATTAATGAACTTATTAATTTTGCAACACAATATGGAACCGTGCAGAAGCAGCTGTTGAATGAATTTGAAACTCCATATGCATTGTTAGATTACAATTCGCGCTTTATTTGGATGAATGAAAAGTTTACAGAGATTACGGGAAAAGATAAAAATTATCATAAGTCTGTTTCAACTATTTTACCGGGACTGACCAAAGAAATACTTCAGAAGGCAGATACAGTGAATTCTGTTAATGTTGTTTTAGATGAACGTAATTATAGAATTTCCATGAAGCGGATTTATTTCGACACGATGACGAAGGACAGTACAATTGTTTCTTTAAATCAGAATGATGAATATCTGACCGCAATTTATTTATTTGACGAGACAGAGCTGAACCGCTATATCAGGGAAAATGAGGAACAGAAGTTAGTGGCAGGGCTTGTATATATTGATAACTACGAGGAAGCGTTAGACAGTATAGAAGATGTAAAACGTTCTCTTTTAATAGCACTTGTCGACCGTAAAGTAAATAAATATTTTACCGAGATAGATGCGCTTGTGCGTAAGATTGAAAAAGACAAGTATTTTGTTGTGTTCAAGTACAAATACCTTGAAAAGCTTTCCGCAGATAAATTCAGTCTTATTGAGGATGTAAAGAGTATTAAAGTCGGAAATGAGATGGCGATTACCTTAAGTATTGGTATCGGTGTGGGAGGAGCAAGCTATACACAGAATTACGAGTATGCAAGAATGGGAATTGACCTTGCACTCGGACGTGGAGGAGACCAGGTTGTTGTAAAAGAGAGAGAAGAAGTTTCCTACTACGGTGGAAAAGCCAAACAGGTTGAACGGAATACCAGAGTAAAAGCCAGAGTAAAAGCACATGCTTTAAGAGAGATTATAGAGAGCAGGGAACATGTTGTAATCATGGGACACAAAATCAGCGATGTAGACTCTCTTGGTGCGGCGATTGGTGTGTATTGTGCGGCGTGTGTGCTTGGCAAGAAGGCACAGATTGTTTTAAATGAGGTGACAACCTCTTTAAGACCGCTTGTAGAGTGCTTTACGGAGGAGAAAGGATATCCGGCAGACCTTTTTATTAAGAATGAAGAAGCATTGCTTATTACCAATAAAAATACGTTAGTTATGGTAGTCGATACGAACAGACCAAGCTATACAGAGTGCCCGGAGCTTTTGCACCGGACAGATACTATCTGTGTTTTTGACCATCACAGACAGAACAGCGAAGTAATAGAAAATCCGGTGTTATCTTATATTGAGCCGTATGCTTCAAGTGCCTGTGAGATGATTGCGGAAGTGTTGCAATATTTTTCGGAAAATATTAAGCTTGAACCGAGCGAGGCAGACTGTATTTATGCAGGTATTCTGATTGATACGAATAACTTTATGACTAAGACAGGGGTAAGAACCTTTGAGGCAGCCGCTTATTTAAGACGTGCAGGTGCGGAGGTGACGCGTGTCAGAAAGATGTTAAGAAATGATATGGCAGCGTATAAAGCAAGAGCGGAAGCAGTGCGCCGTGCAGAGGTTTACCGCAATTCATTTGCAATTTCAATCTGTCCTGCGGATAATATTGAAAGCCCTACGATTGTAGGCGCACAGGCGGCAAATGAACTGTTAAATATTGTGGGAATTAAAGCATCCTTTGTTTTAACGGAATATCAGGGCAAGATTTATATCAGTTCCAGGTCAATTGATGAGATAAATGTCCAGTTGATTATGGAGCGTGTGGGTGGTGGCGGACACTTAAATGTTGCCGGCGCACAGCTTACGAACTGTTCTATTCAGGAAGCAAAGAGAATTATACAGAGAACAATTGATGAAATGATTAGAGAAGGAGATATTCAGGAATGAAAGTAATATTATTGCAGGATGTAAAAGCATTAGGAAAAAAAGGAGATGTGGTAAATGTAAGTGACGGATACGCACGTAATGCCATTTTTCCGAAAAAATTAGGTGTAGAGGCAAATGCAAAAAATCTGAATGATTTAAAATTGCAAAATCAGTATGCTGATAAAGTGGCACAGGAAAATTATGAAGCTGCACTTGCACTTGCAGAAAGCTTAAAAGAGAAAAAAGTGACTGTTAAGATGAAAGCCGGAGAAGGAGGAAGAACCTTTGGCTCCGTTTCTACAAAAGAAATCGCATCAGCAGCAAAAGAGCAGCTTGGATTAGAGCTTGATAAAAAGAAAATGCAGCTTGCAGAACCGATAAGAAGCTTTGGGGTTGTGGAAGTTCCGATTAAATTACACACAAAAGTAACAGGAAAATTAGCTGTACATGTAGTGGAAGAGTAGTAGGAGGCTTACATGGAAGAGACGCTTATCAAGCGAATTATGCCAAACAGTCTGGAAGCAGAGCAGTCTGTTATTGGTTCCATGATTATGGATAAAGATGCAATATTGACAGCAATGGAAATGCTAAACAGTGAGGATTTTTATCATAAACAGTATGGCGTATTGTTTGATGCTATGATAGAGCTTTACAGTAAAGGACTTCCGGTTGACCTTGTTACATTGCAGAATAAATTAAAAGAAAAAGAAGTTCCGGCGGAGATAGCAAGTCTTGATTATGTAAGAGAGCTTTTGAATGCGGTTCCGACTTCGGCAAATATTAAATATTATGCCAAAATCGTCAAAGACAATGCAATGCGCCGCAAATTAATTAAGTTAAACGAAGAAATTGAAAATGAGTGCTATGCCGGAAAAGAGAATATCGACACGGTCATGGATATGACAGAGAAGAAGGTATTTGACCTGCTTTCTACCAGAGGCGGTGGAGGAGACTATGTTCCAATCCGTCAGGTTGTTATGAATGCACTTGAAAAAATTGAAAATGCAGCCAAAACAACAGGAACAGTTACCGGAATTCCTACTGGGTTTATTGATTTGGACTACCGGACTGCCGGATTGCAGCCATCGGATTTAATTCTGATTGCAGCGCGTCCGTCTATGGGAAAAACAGCGTTTGTATTAAACATTGCGCAGTATGTTGCATTTCATGAAGATATGTGTACCGCTATTTTTTCACTTGAGATGTCGAAGGAGCAGCTGGTAAACCGTCTGTTTTCCCTGGAGTCAAGAGTAGATGCGCAGGCGCTCCGTACCGGTAATCTTTCCGACAGTGACTGGGAGAAGTTAATCGAAGGTGCCGGAACAATTGGTAATTCCAAGCTTATTATTGATGATACACCAGGTATTTCCATTGCGGAAATGAGAAGTAAATGCCGGAAATATAAGCTGGAACATGATTTGAAGTTAATTATTATCGACTATTTGCAGTTGATGTCCGGTTCGGGAAAAAGCAGCGATTCCCGTCAGCAGGAGATTTCCGATATTTCCCGTTCGCTAAAAGCACTGGCGCGAGAACTGTCTGTACCGGTAATTGCATTGTCACAGCTTTCCCGTGCGGTTGAGCAGCGGCCGGACCACAGACCGATGTTATCAGACCTTCGTGAGTCCGGAGCCATCGAGCAGGATGCCGACGTGGTAATGTTTATTTACAGGGATGACTATTATAACCATGACTCTGAGATGAAAGGTATTTCTGAAATCATTATCGCAAAACAGAGAAATGGTCCGATTGGAAC
>CAKRCJ010000136.1 GCA_934307185.1 uncultured Roseburia sp. | reverse complement strand
ATGTAGTGATTACATTTGACCTTAATACAGATGATTTTATCTGCAATGAGACATATGTACCTCTTGAAATAGAGGAGAAAAATAGTGAAGATACATCTGCAACAGGTGCGTCAGACAATGAATAATAAAGGGGAAAATTGGAGGGAAGGCAACATGGTTAGTCAGAAAGTAGTAATTAAAAATCCGACAGGTTTACATTTAAGACCTGCAGGAATTCTTTGCAAGGAGGCAATGCAGTATAAATCTCATATTACATTCCGTTACCGCGAGAATATTGCAAACGCAAAAAGTGTGTTAAGTGTTTTAGGCGCATGTATTAAATCAGGCGATGAGATTGAGATGATTTGTGAAGGGGAAGATGAAGAAGAAGCCTTAAAAGCAATGATTGGCGCAATTGAAGGTGGACTTGGAGAGTGAAAAAAGTACAGATATTAATGTCAACCTATAATGGGGAGGCTTATTTATCAAGACAGATTGAAAGTATTTTAACACAGACTTATCCGGAAATCCGGTTATTCATCCGGGATGATGGCTCAAAAGACCACACAATAGATATATTAAAAGAATATGAAAAAAAATCAGAACAGATTACCGTGATATATGGTGAGAATGTCGGTGTGAATGAAAGCTTTTTTTCTTTATTAAAAATGAGTGATGCTGATTATATAGCGTTTGCCGACCAGGATGACATCTGGCTGCCAGATAAGGTAAAGGCTGCGGTAGAAAGATTAGAACAGACGAGAGGGGCAGCCTTATATGCATCTAATAAAATTCTCGTAGATGAAAATGATAATGTGATAAAAGAAAATGACGGAAGAAAAAAAATTCCGTCATTTTCCAATGCACTCGTAGAGAGTATCTGTACCGGCTGTACCATTGTGATGAATAAAGAGCTGACAGAACAGTTAAAAGCGCATATTCCAAAGAATGCAGTGCTGCATGACTGGTGGTGTTATCTTTTGGCATCTTATCTTGGAACAGTAATCTATGATGAGAATGCATATATCTGGTACAGACAGCATGAAAACAATGTGGTTGGTGCGGCAGATAGTGTACTTAAGAAGATAAAGTTTAATGTGCATTATATTTTAAAAAACAAAGGAAAACTGAAAAAACAGTTAGTGGAATTTTCAAATTTTTATCATATAGATGAAAAAAAAGACCGGCAGTTACAGCATTTAATACATGCAGACCGCTTTCCGCAGAATATAAAAACTGCATTTGGAAAAGAGGTGAAACGGCAGACTTTGCCGGATGAGATTATCATGCGCCTGTTATTTATTTGTCATTTGATGATTTAAATTTTTGCAGGCACAAACAGGATTAGAGAGTTAATTATGGAGAAAAAAGAACAACCAATTGTAAGTGTGGTAATTCCTGCATACAATAATGAAAATACAATTGAAGCAACGCTTCGTTCTGTTATGGAACAAAGATATAAAAATCTTGAGATTGTAGTCATTGATGACAATTCAACAGATAATACACTACACATATTAGAGACATTGCAAAAGCAGGATGAAAGAATTAAAATTTTTCATAACGATACCAATCTTGGAATGACAGGAAACTGGAACAGATGTTTAAAAGAGGCAGAAGGAGAATTTATCAAATTAGTATGTGCCGATGATCTGCTAGATAAAGCGGAGATAGCAAAAGAGACAGAGGCGATGATTTCAAACCCGTCGGTCAATCTGGTAGAGAGTGATACAAGATTAATTGACATTTACGGAAAAAAGACGGGAGCTTTTAAACGGTATCCGAAAGCTGGAGTTGTAGACGGAAAAAAGATTGCAAAAACGTCTTTAATCTGGAATAATTTTTTTGGTGCACCGGTGAATAATCTGATCAGGAAAAGTATTTTGACAGAAACAGGATACTTTGATGAAAAGTTTACTTATATTTTAGATTTTGATATGTGGATAAAAATTGCATGTACCGGGGATGTTTATATTATTCATGAACTGTTGAACAGTTTTCGCATCAGAAATGATTCAAATACCGGAAATCTGATTGGTAACAATCGTGAAATCTATGTGGAGGAACATCGGAAACTTGTAGAGAAATATGCAAAAGAGCTGCATCTTTTGAAATTCGAACGTATGTTTAGTATATGGTTTCGGAAGTTCCGTAATATTTTAATTGGAGTGTATCTGAAATTATTTTCAAAATAGAAAAAAGAAACAGATTTAAGATAAGAGAAAGAAATAGTATATGAAAAAACTTGCAGTGATTCCGGCTTATAATGAAGCGGGAAATATTGAAAGAACAGTAAAGGATATTACAGAGAATGCCCCATCTTTTGATTACATTATTATTAATGACTGCTCAAAGGATGAGACAGCTGAAATTTGTAACAGAAATCATTTTCATGTGATAAACCTTCCGGTGAATATGGGAATAGGCGGAGGTGTGCAGACCGGATATCTATATGCATTGCGCAATGGATATGACATTGCAGTGCAGTTTGATGGAGACGGCCAGCACAATGCAGCATATCTGGAGGAGATGGCAGAGCTGTTAGAAAAAGAGCAGCTAGATATGGTCATCGGCTCGCGATATATTACAAAAGAGGGATTTCAGTCTACCGGAATGAGGAGAGTGGGAATTCGTTTTTTTACCGGTCTTATCAAACTGCTGACTGGAAAAAAAATTACAGACCCGACCTCCGGTATGCGGATGATTAACCGGGAAACAATAAAAATCTTTGCGGAGAAATATCCGAGGGATTATCCCGAACCGGAGAGTGTCGTTACACTATTGCGAAAAGGAAAGAAGGTAAAAGAAGTACCGGTTTTAATGAGAGAAAGAAAAGAAGGCGTGTCTTCCATATCACCGGTAAATGCCGTTTACTATATGATTAAAGTCAGTGTTGCAATTTTAATTGCCGCGCTGTAGGAATGGAGAAGAGAAATGCCAATTCGTTTGCAGATAATTGTAGGAATTGTGATAGCATTTGGTCTGGCTGGAATTTTTGCCATGATTCATAAGGGAAAACTGAATTTAAAATATGCACTGTTGTGGATTTTTGCTGGAGTGATTGTGCTTATCATGGATATATTTCCGGGACTGCTTGGAAAGACAGCAGGGTTATTAGGAATTGAGCTGCCGATTAATATGCTTTTTTTCTTAGGCTTCTGTTTCCTGCTGCTGCTAGTTTTCGGATTGACAATAAAGGTATCGAAAATGTCAGATGAAGTAAAAAGACTGACACAGGAGCTTGCTCTTTTAAAATATGATACCACGGAGAAAGATGATGCCGGAACACAATAAATTAGTAACAATTGCAATGGCAACTTATAATGGAGCAAAGCACATCCGAATGCAGTTAGACAGCCTGCTGGCGCAGACATATGAGAATATCCGCATTGTAATAAGAGATGACGGCTCGAAGGATGCCACATTAGAAGTAATAAAGGAATATCAGAAAAAAACGGATAAAATTACGCTGTTACCTTCGGATGGAAGAAATTTAAAATGTCCTGGCAGCTTTTATGAGATTTTGCGGAAATGTGAGCCATCCGATTATTATGCGTTCTGCGACCAGGATGATGTCTGGTATCCACAGAAAATAGAGTGGGCAGTGGAGAAATTGCAGGAGACGGAGAGGAAAGAAACTGTAAACGGGCAACAGCTGCTTTATTTATCTTCCTATGATTATTATACGGAAGATAACAAATTTATCCGGAAATTCCCGGAGCAGAAAGAACATATTACAGTCCGTGATGTGATGTATTACACACCGGGTTCCGGTTTTACGCTTGTTTTCAATGAACCGCTCCGAAAAAAGATGATACTGGAAAAAACTCCGGGGGATGAAATGCATGACAAATGGATGATTCGTGGAGCAGCATGTTTTGGGACAATCGTATATGATAAAAGAAGTACGGCAAAGCATATCCGTTATGAGGACTCCGTCACGGCAGAGGATGCCGGGAATGCCAATCTGCTTGTGCATTTTATCAAAGACGAGCTGTTATCGGACACAGCCGTTCTTGCGAAGAACTATTTAAAATATTATTATGATGTTTTTTGTGAGGAATTAAATACAGAAGATAAAAAGACGATAGAATTATTTATAAAGGAGCCGGCAGGAATTGCCGGATGGTTAAAAAAGGTATTTTATCCACACAGGCTTCGGATGAGATTTCCGGGAGAAGTGGCACTAAGACTGCTTTTCTTTATCGGAAAAATATAAAAAATCCACAGACAGGAGGATACAAAAATGTATCCAATTGTCTGCGGATTTTTTATTTTACACGATGTGATTACAAATATCAGGAGCGGAATGCCTTAAGAAAAGAAACAAGATCTTTTCGGAGAATACACAAAATAATAACAATACTTACCGTTCCAATCAGGTAGCGTGGCAAAATCGCATCCGTCAGAAATAACATGACTAAGGCATACAAAAAAACAAAAAGGCTTGCGATAAATAGCATTGGTATATTATAAATTTTCCGTTTGTCCACAGTTTTCATAAAAACCATATGAAGCAGCATTAGAAGAAAATATCCAGCCGCAGTTGTGTATCCCGCTGCAATATAACCGTAAATTGGAATAAATACAGCATTTAAAATAATGTTTATGGCGGCCGCCAGAATAGAAGCAGCTGCGATTAATTTTGTTTTTTTATGATAATACTCAATATCATAAAAGAAAGTATAGGCAAACAGAAAAAACATACCTACCACGATAATAGGAATGAGGTACATACATTCGTGATAACTTTCGGCAAGGAATAAAGTGACAGCTTCCGGTGCAATCATCATAAGACCAATTGATAAAATTAAAGCGATGAAAAACAGCACCTTGGAGTACTGATAAATGACAGCCGTGTTATTTTCCTTCAGCCTTCGGTAGCACCACGGCGACCAGACCGCCATAATCTGTGACAAAAGCGAATACAGTACCATTGCAATCGTGTATGCCATGCTGTAAATACCGGATTTATCCGCACTGCACAGATTTGTAATCATAATAATGTCGCTCTGTGAGAGCAGAGTCTGCGCCAGAAGATGCGGAATTAACGGAACGGACAGTGTGAGCGCATAGGCAAGATACTTCCTTTGGCAGCAAAAATGTCCCCGGATAAGCAAAAACACAAGGAAAATAAGACCAATCAGCCAGTAAAAACCATCTAAACCGATAATTCTGCCGAGATACTTGTCTGATTTTAAATGCAAAATCAGATAAATTGCAAGAAACTGGGACAGCGGACCGACACACATGGTAATAAAAAACATTGTTTTATAACGGTTATGATAAAGCAGGTAAGTTGTTCCAATCGTATAAGACATCCATAAAAGTACACTGACAAATAAAAGTACACTAAGCAGTGGTGTGAAATTTAAAAAATGCTCAAAAAAATCGTGGAACAGAAAATAAACTGCACCAAACGCGGCAATAATTCCAATATTGAAAAAAATCAGACTGCTTAAAAATTCGTTCTTTTTTTCCGGGAATTCCAGCAGTCCACGGTTGACTGCGGTATAACTTGCAAGGGTGAAAAGATTTAAACAGATGTTCCGGATAGAAAAAAAGGAGACAGCGTTTCCAAGGTCTTCGGTACTTAAAATTCTTGTTGTGACCGGAATCATAACCATTGCAACAAGCATTACAATGACGTTGGCAGCCGTGTTAATGAAAGCTGCCCTTGCGGTAGCTGCGTTATCCGAAAGATTTTTTTTTGTATTCAAAATGGATACCTCCAAAGGTTTGTATTTTCTTCATTACCGCCCATTATATCAGAAAAAAACACACGAATGTATAAAAAGTTGTCAATGAATAGGAAAAATGCTATAATCCAACATGATTTGGAGGAAAAAGGATGAAGAAAAAAAGATGGCTTTTAGAAGCAGTGATATTATTTGTTATGCTTCTTTTTATTATAACAGCAAAAACCGCATCTGTCGGACGGACTGCTGCGATGGATTTGCAGGGAATACAAAATTCTGCAAATGTAGGAAGAATTACAGGCAATACAACTGTTTCCCAGACCTTTACTGCAGATAATGATTTTTGTGGCGTCTCACTTTTGATGGGAACTTTTGAGGGTAAACAGCATGGAATTGTGACAGCAGAAATCGTGAATAAAGAAACCGGCGATACTGTGCTTAAGAAAAATTACAATACAACGGAATTTGCCGACAATCAGTATTTTTGTTTTGCATCTGAAAAAGTGATTGAGGTAAGTGAACCTGCAGAATTTGAAATCATACTGACCGGAAAGTTTGTTTTGCCACGCCAGGGTGTAACCGTGTGGTGTTCTTCTGGAAAGGAATATTCCGGTGAAATGCAGGTAAATGGAGT
>CAKRCJ010000135.1 GCA_934307185.1 uncultured Roseburia sp. | reverse complement strand
CACCAGGACTTATCCGACTGGTAAACCATCTTATAATCCAGATGTCCCTCTGCATTCAGTGTTCTGTAATAGCTGTTTACCTTCTCATTATTTCGGAATAGCGAACAGTGTCCTCTCGTAAAAATCCTCTCATTATTCTCTAACACTTCATCTGTCAAAAATCCCCTGATATTTCCCCATATCACATCAATATCACAATATCCCCAGAAATCGTATTCTGTCAGATATGAAGAAAAAGCCTCCCCATACGCAGGCTTATAGTCACAGAACTTATATGGTTTTTCCAGTGAAATTTCAAATGGAAAAATATCACAGAACTTTTGCTTTAATTCCTCAAAAGAAAAATAATAATGCTTTACATTGGCAGGAAAATCGTATTCAGTCCTGTCATCTGTAAAAACAAAAAAATCAACGGTCGGATTTTCCTTGCAGGACGCTAACCACACCGGAAAATAGTTTGGCAGCTTTCCCGACCAGACAACAACAAATGCTATTTTTTTCATCTGTCAACTCCATTAAAAATAAACTGCCACACTAAGATATAATATTTAATTTAGTGCGGCAGTTTTCTAAATTACTCGATTGTAAGCTCACTCCATTTATCAGATGGAACTAAAGCGATATAAGTCTTTCCGGTATTCAGTCTTATCTCATTACCATTCTCATCATAATACTTTGTTGGAGATGCCATAGAAGTTTTCTTCCAGGTAATCTTCACTGCATTACCGTTTGTAATATAATATCCATCATTAGAACCGATGCAGTTATAAATCATGTATCCATTCTCATCTAACTGTTTGAAATCACAGTCCTGGATGATAAGGTTTTTAAAACTTAACTGCTCATTATTGTTTCCCGGGTCTGTGTGTGCTTTTCCGTATTCATAGTATTCATATACCTGTGAGTCGGAATTATACGCAAGGTAAGAACCGTTGTGTGGGAATGGAAGGTCAACTGTGTTCGCTGCAATAGCTCCACTCTCACCTGACAAATCATTCACTTCTTCCCCTTTTACAAATTTAAAATGAGCTCCCTCATAATACTGGTTATATGTCTTTGATACATCAGAGTTAGCGAACTTCTTGTCCAAATCTCCGCTTAAAATATACTCTGTGTACTCTCTCGATTTTCCGTTATTCACACGGGAAAATCCACCACTGAAATTGTCTGAGCACGGCTCAGCCAAATACTCGTCAATATAGAAAGGTCCTCCGTCATGACATAAAATAGCATTCCACTCTGCTGCAAGAATAACATTGGTCGGACGCACGCTTCGGATGCTTCCCAATTGTTCAATGCTCTCCCAGTCTTTTACAAGAACCATCAGTCGTGTAATTCTTCCATTCTCTGTACTGTTCATCATCTCATATACTACATCTGCCTTAGATAAACCATAATGTGGAAGTGCAATTGACTCATTATCTACCATGGCAGCAATTGGTCTCTGGTCTTTTAAATCACTGCTGATAAGCTCATGGGTTAATTCACTGCGGTACATTCCCTCCGGCACACCTTCCGTGTCTTCCTCTTCTGTCTCAGTCTCTGTTACTTCTGTGCCTGCTGTACTGTCATTCACTGTAACTTCTCCCTGTGGAGCTGTATTGTCTGTTTCTTTTTCTTTTCCGCATGCAGTCAAAGACAATGCGCATGCAAGCATTGTGCATAAAATAGCTGTTCTTTTTTTCACCTATAACTACCTCTCTATTCCGTTTTTTTCAAAAAAACTATATTCTTATCATAACATATCCGCTGTATAATGGGGAAATTTTTCCCGCGAAACTTCTTTAATTTTTTATGAAGCTGTCTTCTTTTTAAAAATGACCAGTTTGCTTGCCACATAATTGGCAACAATTACAATTACATTTGATATACATTTCATCAATGTGCTGTTCCAGTTCATTAAATCCACACTGACATACATAATTGCAAGGTCTAAAAGACCTGTTGCAAGTCGGCAGCCAAAAAATGTAATCAGTTCATAAATAACTACTTTTATTTCTGTGGATTTACTTTCAAACACCCACAGTTTATTTGTAATAAAAGCAAAACTGCATGCTAAAATCCATGCGATAATGTTACTGACTACATTGCTTATTCCAACCGTGTTATAGCAGACTGCATAACTTACAATATTAATCACCGTTGTAAGCACTCCGAAAACGCCATAGCTGATAAGCGATTTGTACTTTATGCATAATCTTTTTATCGTATCTGTCATTTTATTTTCTCCAAATTATCTGATTGCTTTATTTATTTCCCTGAAATCTTTTAATGCCTGTTTTCCAATCTTAAATATTTTCTTTAAGTTAATGGAATTCACACCACCCTGACGCGGCCGGAAAGTAATTGGCATATATTTTACTTTCAGTCCTTTTTTAGTATAAATTACAGTTATAATTACATTGGAAAGATTAAAGTCTTTTGGAACCAGTTTAATCTGCTCTTTCAATGTAGAAGCTTTCATCAGACGGAACGGTGTATTGGCATCTGTCACCGTAACGCCAAAGCATACTTTAATGACAAGTTTTAGCACTTTTGTCGTAAATACACGGGAAGCTCCATCCTCTCTTCCTTTTCTCCAGCCAATTACCATGTCATACTGTCTGCGCTGTTTCCAGAATTCATCGAACTCAGATGGTAATGTCTGTCCGTCAGAGTCTGTCTGGAAAATGTAATCTGCGCCATGCTTTAACGCATAATGGTAACCATATAATACCGTCGCACCATGTCCACCGTTTGGCTTTGTTATCGGCTCAAACAGTGGGCGCTCTTTTGCATATTCCTGCATAATTTTATAAGTAGAGTCTTTGCTTCCGTCATCAATAATGACAAGTCTTGATTCTCCGTCCCCGTTATGCGCTTCAACTACCGGATACCAGTCATCTATGACCTGTCTGATATTCTCCTCCTCATTGTAAGCCGGTATTACAATAAATAATTTATCCATTTTCTCATTTCCTCCTGTTATTTTACCCTGTTATATGCATAAAATGAATTTTTTACAGTTTTCTTATAAATTCCTTCTTTTTCCCATGTCTCAAGCTGCTCTAAAACTTTTCCGTAATTACCTTCTTCTGTATTATCCGGCTGTCCCGGAACAATAATGCACTGCGGCATCTCAATTGAAAGTTCCTCCATAAATGCATCATACAGTTCATCACTCACATCAATCGGCGGTGTCTGATAGAAAAATCTATTTGATGTATCTCTTCCACTTTCCAGATAATATCTGCAATTATTTCCAAGTGCTAAGACATCCGCATTTTCATCTGTGTTCTCCTGCAAAAATAAAGATGCCTCAGAAATATTTTGTCCTCCGTTATAAGTGAAAACCGCCATTGCAGCAAATACGGCAGTAAACACACCTGTCCCCGGCAATAGCCATGCCTTTTTCTCTTTCGTTCGTTTTTTGTATCCAAAAATCCAGTCAGCCGTGGCTATAAACGGCACAACGAATGCCGGTGCAAGCATAATTCCATAATGCTGATAGCTCCTGCCGGACATTGACGCAAGCACAAGTGAGACAACCAAAAACCAGAGATTAAGCAGCCAGAGCGGTTTCTTCCTACAGAGGAAACCCGAAATAATAAGCACAATCCACCCGGCAGCCGTCTCTCCCATCAGATAAACCATCGCACCAAGCACCGGAAGGATACCATTATCATCCCCGCTGTATCCAAAATTAAAGGTAAAATAGCAGTCAATCATTTCCTTTAAGTTGCCGCTCTTTATAAAATAAAGCAGCGCCGGAAGGAAAATAACAGCGCATCCCGCCACAAACCACACAATACATTTTCCGATATCAGCATATCTCTTTTTATAAATCAGGTAGAAAAAGACAACCGGTAAAAAGGCAATCCACGCGGTAATCATATTTGCGCGAAGCAGAAATACAACCGCAAAGCTAATTCCAAGCCACACAATATCTTTTCTTTCATAACTGTCTTTCACAAAATATTTAAGTACAATATATAATGCCAAAACTATCCACGGAAGTGCGTATTCCTCGACCACATTTCCACCTTCAATTGACATATATCCGGAAAAAATAAACAGTGTTCCGAATGCTGCCAGATAGCCAGTCTCCTTTTTGCTGTCAAATAACGCCGCCGTTTTCACGGTAAAAAGCGCCGTTGCAAAAAGTCCTGCCACCTCAAAAAGCCACACGCCCCAGAACTTTCCGCCGCTGATGCTTAAGCCCAGATACTCAATAAGGTAAAGCAGTACTCCTTTGTGGTCAAACAAGTCCACATACGGCACTGCACCCTGCATCATCCGGTGTCCGATATATAAAAATGCTGCAGAGTCCGTTCCCGGATATCCCTTGGCAAATGGTGCCGTCGCTAATTGCAGTCCGAATACCACTGCAATGAGCAGACACATGACTGCGTCATACCCATTTATTTTCGGGACAACATTGTTCTGCGGCACAAAAATCTTTTTCTCATCCGCCTGTAAAAGCATCCCTGCCACTGTCACTGTAAAAAAAAGTGAGCAGACGATGCCGGCTGCAGCCACCAGACTGATAAAAAGCGTATCCCGCATTCCAAGTCTGCCTGCGATGGCTCCTATTTTGCTCGATAATACCCATCGCTCCACAAAGCCATGCATCAAAATGACATAAAACAATGCAAGCAGCGCCAAAAGCCCGATACTCTTTTTCCCTTTCACACTGCTATTTTTTACTGTAGCAGCCTCTGAACATTTTGCCAGGAATACAAAGATAACCACGCTCATTAAAATGCCAAAAGCTGTCGGCGGCATCATCAAAAACCAGGATGCCATTCCGGATATCACAAATAAAATTCTTTTTCCTGTCTGTCTCTCCACTGATAACCTCTGTTACTTTCTTGCTAATTTATAAAATATGTGCTGACTGTAATTCATCGTATAATAATTATACGCATTATCCACCCTGACATCCGGATTGCCCGCCCATCCGTCAAATGAACTCCACTCCAGCCGTATGTTGCCTTCCGCTCCGATACCATACTCCATCGTATTGCGCACTGTCTCATCAACCTCAGACAACGCATTGAAGGCGCTAAAACAAAAGAGGACTGCAATTCCAAAGTTACGCCAGTTCTTCCATCCATAGTCAAAAACCTGCTCAATGCACCATACCATTAAAATAAATCTTGCCGGGATGCCGCCTCTTGAGCATAAATCATTATATAATCCCAGACTGATAAATGGAATAAGAAGCAGTTCTCCTAAAATAATATAAAAAAGAATATCCTTTTTCTTTTCCCGGAAAAGGAAAATCATATATCCGGCAAACTCGACCACAATAAAAATAAGATAAAAATCCAGCCTGCAAAACATATTTAACAAATCCCAGCCCATCATCCACGGCTTTTCCTGAAGGAAATTTCCACTCAGATAAATAAGTATGACTATACTTAATGCCATAAGCGCAAAATTAGCAAATGAAAATGTGCTGCGTAAAACCGGCTTTTTCTCCTTTGCCACAAGTAAATCCCACACAAAACATGCAAGCAGTATGCCGACATAGTACACAAATCCAAATGTAGATGTGAAAAACAACGGCAGTGCAAGCATTACATAAATGCCATACTCTTTCCTGTTTTTCATAAAAATGCCACAGCTAATCCACGGTACAATAACATGCTGGAATGCTCCTCTTAAAGCATCGAGATTTCCCGCAAAATGAACTAACAGCCTGTTTGAGTCAAGCCATTTAAACGAGCCGAGTGTTGCATCATGCCCCAGTGCCTGATAAATGGCACTTCCAAGATTAATCGCACCACCCCACAACAGGATAATGAAAAAAACTGCTGTCTTTTTCCAGACACTCTTCACTTTTAAATACTGGCAGACTAACACATAGGCAATCGTAAGCCCCAGTGCATTCCACGCCGTCATCGCCCATAATGCAGCCACATTTGACTGCCCGCATATTTTTCCAATCAGGGCCGGAACAATATACTGTCCCAGATAGTAAGTTAACAACACATCCTCCTGATAGACAACCGGCCACTTGAACCGGACCAAATCGTAGAGAATGGCATGATGTTTGTTCCAGTCAAAGTCCTGATAAAAGAGGTCTCCTCCACCTCCAAATATAAAAAATCCGAATGCAAGTGCAAAAAATAAAAGAAGTTCCCATTTAGAAAAAAAGAACTCTTCTGTTTCATTTTGCGTAATCCGTTTGAAACAATAATATAATGCTGCAAATGTAAGGACTGTGACCGGAACAGAAACTGCTGCCCTGGTCCATCCCCACAGAAAAATCATCATCGGCAGATACAGATAGCCAATTGCTGCTGCATATAATTTTTTCATCTTCTTTCGTAACTCCCA
>CAKRCJ010000134.1 GCA_934307185.1 uncultured Roseburia sp. | reverse complement strand
GGAAGAGGCAGAGCTTAGAAGCCTTATTTCCAATAAGAACTTCTTTGGTGTGGAAGAATTTGCAGAGACATTAGATTTAAGTGAAGATTTAAAGCAGTTATTCCACATGCTTGGCAGCTTAAATGTTGCTTTTGATGACTTAAAGAGAGCAAAAGAGCTTGCTGCTTCTTATCCGCGTATTTTGGCGGCAATTCATAATTTAGAAGAGCTTCATAAGGTACTTGAAGTATATGACATTAACCGTTATATTTCCTTTGAACTTGGAATTATAAGTGATTACCAGTATTATACCGGTATTATTTTTTCCGGATATACGTTCGGAAGCGGGGAAGCGATTGTAAAGGGCGGCCGCTATGACAAGCTTTTAACATACTATGGAAAAAATTCGGCTTCCATAGGATTTGCAGTTGTCGTTGACCAGTTAATGGCGGCATTATCCAGACAAAAGATCAACATACCGGTGGAAAAGGATGCCATGTTAATTGTTTATTCTAAGGAGAAACAAAAAGAAGCTATTCTTATGGCAAAGAAAGAACGTGCAGATCACATTCCGGTTGAGATTATTTTAAGAGATGAAAATAAGTCAGAAGAGGATTACAATAATTATGCAAAGCGTAATCGTATTTCAAAAGTGATTTTTATGGAGGATTAGACATGGAAGATGAGAGATACCTGACCTTTGCATTGGGAAAAGGCAGACTTGCAAAAAAAACGTTAGAATTATTCGAGCAGATTGGAATTACCTGTGAGGAAATGAAGGATAAGGATACGAGAAAGTTAATCTTTGTGAATGAGGAGCTAAAGCTTCGTTTTTTCCTCGCAAAAGGACCAGATGTACCTACTTATGTAGAGTATGGAGCCGCTGATATCGGAATTGTTGGAAAAGACACGATTTTAGAAGAAGGGCGTAATATTTACGAAGTATTGGATTTAGGCTTTGGAAAATGCCGCATGTGTATCTGTGGACCAGAGGAAGCGGGAGAGCTGTTAAAGCACCATGAACTCATTCGCGTTGCGACAAAGTATCCGCATATCGCAAAAGATTATTTTTATAATAAAAAGCATCAGACAGTGGAAATTATCAAATTAAACGGTTCGATTGAATTAGCGCCGATTGTCGGACTTTCCGAGGTCATCTGTGATATTGTGGAAACAGGATCCACCTTAAGGGAGAACGGACTGACCGTTTTAGAAGAAGTGTGTCCGCTTTCCGCCCGCATGGTAGTCAACCAGGTCAGCATGAAAATGGAAAATGAGCGCATCACGAAGTTAATTTCCGATTTAAAAAACGTTATCAGTGAAAGGAAAGAATGACATGAGAATTTTAAAGTTAACGAAAGAAACACAGGATAATATTTTAGAAAATCTGTTAAAGCGGAGTCCGAACTCTTATGGAGAATATGAAAGCCGTGTCAATGAAATTATCCAGAATGTCAGGGAAAGAAAAGATTCGGCAGTTTTTGAATATACGAAAAAGTTTGACGGAGCAGACATAAATGCAGAAAATATTTTAGTGACAGAGGAAGAAATAAAAGAAGCATATGAGCAGGTCGACCCGAAGCTTTTAGAGGTTATCCGCAAAGCTCTTGTAAATATCCGCGATTATCATGCAAAACAGAAGCAGTATTCCTGGTTTGACTCCGATGAGTCCGGTATCATTTTAGGCCAGAAGGTAACACCATTAAAAAATGTCGGTGTCTATGTTCCGGGCGGAAAAGCGGTGTATCCTTCCTCCGTACTGATGAATGTAATTCCGGCAAAGGTGGCAGGTGTTACAAATATCATTATGACAACTCCATGCGGCAAAGACGGAAAAGTCTATCCTTCCACTTTAGTTGCAGCAAACGAAGCCGGAGTAGATAAGATTTATAAAGCAGGCGGCGCACAGGCAATCGCAGCACTTGCTTTCGGAACAGAGAGTATTCCAAAAGTAGATAAAATTGTAGGTCCCGGAAATATTTATGTCGCACTTGCCAAAAAAGCGGTCTTTGGCTATGTAAGTATTGACTCCATTGCAGGTCCGAGTGAAATTATGGTATTGGCAG
The DNA here is from genome assembly GCA_934307185.1 of uncultured Roseburia sp. Taxonomy (GTDB): domain Bacteria; phylum Bacillota; class Clostridia; order Lachnospirales; family Lachnospiraceae; genus Roseburia. The sequence continues at coordinate 4,281 of CAKRCJ010000134.1, read as the reverse complement.
ACGAGACAGCAAATCCAAGATTTGTTGCGGCAGATTTATTATCACAGGCAGAGCATGACGAGATGGCTTCCGCAATTTTAGTTACCACAAGTGAAGCTTTGGCAGAACAGGTATCTGCCGAAGTCGATAAGTTCGTGGAACAGTTATCCAGAAAAGAGATTATCCGGAAATCGTTGGATAATTATGGATATATTTTAGTTGCAGATACAATGGTGCAGGCAATTGATACCGTCAATGAGATTGCTTCCGAGCACTTAGAGCTTGTGACAAAAAATCCGTTTGAGGTGATGACAAAAATAAGAAATGCAGGAGCAATTTTTATCGGGGAATATTCAAGTGAACCGTTAGGAGATTATTTTGCCGGACCGAACCATGTGCTTCCGACCAATGGAACTGCAAAGTTTTTCTCACCGCTTTCTGTGGACGATTTTATCAAAAAATCCAGCATAATCTCTTATTCCAGAGAGGCATTAGAGCCGGTTTATAAAGATATTGCCCAGTTTGCGGAATGCGAAAAATTAACCGCGCATGCCAACTCAATCCGTGTGCGTTTTGAAGATTAACCGGTTTGTGAAATAAATAACAAAAAATACAAAATAATTGCCCGAATTGCGCAAATTCTGTTTACGAATGATGTCATTCTTGTTAAAATGATATTGTCTGTAAAAAGGAATTGTCCGGTTCGGGCCGTTTTATGTATGGACATAGAAAAAAATTATTTTATCGCATTGATTTTTTGATAGAAAAGGAAAGGGGCAGACGAAAAATGACACGTACTTCAGATATGCTTCGTAAAACAAAGGAAACAGATATTTCACTGCACTTAAATTTAGATGGAGAGGGAATTTCCTCCATAAATACAGGAATTGGTTTTTTTGACCATATGTTAGACGGTTTTGCCAGACACGGTTTTTTTGATTTAAAAGTAAATGTGGTCGGGGATCTTGCCGTAGACTGTCATCATACGATTGAGGATACCGGAATTGTCCTTGGAAGCGCCATTAAAGAAGCAGTGGGCGATAAAAAGGGGATAAAACGCTTTGGAAGCTGTATTCTGCCGATGGACGAGACACTTGTTTTATGTGCTGTGGATTTATCAGGAAGACCATATCTTGTGTTTGACGGCGAATTTACAACAGACCGGGTTGGTTATATGGATACTGAGATGGTAAAAGAATTTTTCTATGCTGTTTCATATTCGGCTGGAATGAATTTACATATCAAGGTGCTCTCCGGTGGAAATAACCACCATATGATAGAGGCAATGTTTAAAGCGTTTGCCAAAGCATTGGATGAGGCGACCATCATTGACCCGAGAATAACAGATATTCTCTCTACCAAAGGAAGTCTGTAAATGATACAATGGAAGGAAATGTTATAAATGGAACACAAAAATATAGTAGCAACGATTTATTTAAAAGATGGGAAGGCAGTCAAAGCCAGGGATAATAAAGAAATCTACCCGGATGTGATTGGGCTTGCCAAGTTATATAACGACAGTGGAATTGATAAGATTATGATATTTGACCTGTCAACCTCCGATGAAGAACATGAACGTAACATTCAGGTTATCCGCAACATTAACCGTAATGTTGAGATTAAAGTATGTGCCGGCGGTAACATTAACCGCATGGAGGACATAAAGAAGTTCATCTATGCCGGCTGCCTTCAGGTAATATTAAACGGTTCGAAGCCAGAAAGCATGGAGCTTGCGGCTGCTGCCAGCAAACGCTTTGGAAAAGACCGGGTGCTTGTATCTGTTACGAATGTTGATTTTATTTTCAAGCATCAGAACGAAATGGCAGACACGTTCCATGAGGTATTGATTTTGAACAAGGCAGTATTGGACGCAGTCGACGGAATGACTGCTGTACCGCATGTTGTCTATCTAAATGATGCGGATTATGACGAGATTTTATCTATTTTATCGAGAAAAAATGTGCGCGGGATTGCCGGCTCTTTAATCAATGACCCGCAGACTGACATTATGGAAATGAAGTCCCAGCTATCCGCCTCCGGCATTAAAATGGATAACTTTGAGCCAGCCTTAAAGTGGAATGATTTAAAGAAAAACTCGGACGGCATGGTTCCTGTAATTGTGCAGGATTACCGCACCGATGAGGTGCTGATGTTAGCCTACATGAACGAGGAAGCGTTTGATACAACGATAAATATAGGTAAAATGACTTACTTTAGCAGAAGCAGAAATGAATTGTGGACAAAGGGCTTAACCTCCGGTCATATCCAGTATGTGAAATCTTTAACAGCTGACTGCGATTACGATACCATTCTTGCAAAGGTATCCCAGATTGGTGCAGCATGCCATACCGGAAACCGTTCCTGTTTCTTCAATGAGATTGTGAAAAAGGAATATGTAGAGAAAAATCCGCAGAAGGTATTACAGGATGTCTATAACATTATTTTAGACCGCATGGAAAATCCAAAAGAGGGTTCTTATACCAATCTTTTACTCGAACAGGGCCTCGATAATCTTCTGAAAAAAGTCGGCGAGGAGAATACCGAGATTATTATCGCAGCAAAAAATACCGACCACGAGCAGTTGAAATTTGAAATTTCCGATTATATTTATCATCTGATGGTTTTGATGGCAGAAAAAGACCTTACATGGGAAGAAATTACACAGGAGCTTTCCCAGAGAAGATAGGTTTTATTCTATTGGGAAATGAGAAAAAGGGAAGGTTTTTTAACTATGACGACATGGAAAAATCAGATAATAACTTTTCTGATTGGAGAGGACAGTGGGAAAAAAAGGCAGGTATATCCTGATATTCTGCGGGCAATTGCAACCATTTTTGTGATTGGGGTGCATACCGTTTCCCTCGGTTCTTCTATGGTGGAGGAAAAGAGCACCGGTTATTATTGCTTTGAGATATTTAATTATCTTTTTTTATGCTGCAATCTTTTATTTATTATGATAAGCGGTGCCTTGCTGCTTCCGGTAAAAGGAGAACGGGCGGGAACCTTTTATAAAAAAAGGGCGTTAAAAGTAATTGTTCCGACCGTCATATATTACATATTATATATTTGCGCAAAAGAGGGAATTCAGTGGATTTTTCCAAATCACTGGCTTTCCTTAATAAAACGTATGCTGCTTGGTGCACCGGAGGAAGCACCGCATTTCTGGCTCATATACGTCATTATCTGGCTTTATATTCTTACGCCGGTGCTCCGGTATCTGACAGGGCATATTCCGGATAAGGTATTAAATGGTCTGGTGCTTGTAATTCTGGTATTTCAGATACTTGGCACTTACTGGGATTTTTTATATTTTAATCCGATTTCTTCCGGAATTTTAAATTCCTTTGTTGGAATTTTTATTCTTGGTTATTTTCTGACAAAAGACCATTCGCGCCGGACAGACGGTGTCATCTGGCTTTTTGGTATTTTGTCTGTTTTCTGTTCCATCGCCCTCATTTTTTCCGGGGAAGATTATCAGAGATATCTTTTTAACAATGCGCCGCTTATGGTGTTTTATGCAATGACGGTTTTTCTTCTGGTAAAAAAATTATGTGCGGCAAAAGAAACGGAAAGTTTTTTTACAAAGCTTATCAGCCGTTACAGCTTTGGAATTTTATTAATTCATTGGGGTGTACTTCATTTTTTTGTGAAGCAGATGTTACATATCAGTCCGTTGTCTTTCGGTGGAGTTGGCGGCTCTTTGCTTATGATGGTCCTTACGCTGTTTTTTTCACTGGTAGGAGCTGTTTTTCTTGAAAAGACAGTTATTCACTGGGTAGAGGCATTTCTTTTTTTCGTAATCCGTCTTTTTTCGGGAGCAAAGAAAAACTAAATACATGAAATAGCAGAAGACTTCATATATTTCACTAAGGAAGAATATGGAGTCTTATTCTTTTATGACAGAGGACTATGCAGCAAGAAGGAAAGAATATGTAAACGAAATAAGAAAGTCATTTGATATGCCAAAGGAGGAGCAGAAAGAGGAACAACCGGCAGAAGCGCCGCTTGGCTGGCTTTTCTTTAAAGTGCGCGTCCTTCTCGCCGTTTTTGCTTTTATCGGATTTTTGTTTTTAAAATACAATCATACAGAAATAAACGGATACGATGCAAAAGATTTGATTGACAGCATCACCGATAATCATTATTATACAATTTTGCAGGATTATGTTATGATAGAAGAACATGAATAAAAATTGTTCCTGTGTCCAGGAAAAATCAGAAAGGATAAACCGAATGACAAAATTAGCATTATCAGATGAGATACTGATGAAAATCGATAAACCGGCGCGTTATATCGGAAAT
>CAKRCJ010000133.1 GCA_934307185.1 uncultured Roseburia sp. | reverse complement strand
GTCACAAACATGTTTAAAAATGAAAATCCGGATACACCGGTGATTTCCATGTCTATGGGAAAAATGGGAATGATTAGCAGGCTGTGCGGGGAGAGCTTTGGCTCTGCGATGACGTTTGCGGCACATAAAAAAGCGAGTGCACCGGGACAGATGGAGATGTCAGAGGTAAAGGATATACTTGATAAGCTTCATGAAAGTTTGGCAAAACCGGTTGAAAATGAATAAGGACAATGTATAAAAGATAATTTATAAAATAAATATAAACACCGGCAGATTACTTGACACAAGTATTTGCCGGTGTTATTATTTGACACACACAATATATAACAATGTTAAATAATGACAGGTGGTGAGAAAAGTGGATAAATTATACGAAGAACTGTTCCGGTCAATGAACCAGTTTCGAAAGTTAAAGTTTACAGAGATGTTTCCAGAAATCAGCAGGACAGATTTTTTTACAATGTGTGTAATTATGGACAAAGGAGAAAATGGACAGATTACCATATCAGAGCTTGCATGTAAAGCAAAAATGCTTCCTTCGGCAATCTCAAGAACATTAAAGGGTCTTGAGGAAAGAGGGTTTGTGGAACGAACCGTCAATAAAAAGGACAGGCGTAACACTTATGTGGAATTAACAGAAGCGGGTAAATGTATGACGATGCAGGCAAGACAGTTAATGGCTGATTTCGGGCAGTCTGTCATGGCACAGGTAGATGAGGAGGATATGAAGCGCCTGATAAAATATCTTGATAGCATTTACCATATTGCGGAAAAAGAGATTGAAGCTAGAAAGTGGAAGGACGAAAAGGAAAAAGAACATGAGTAGGATTTTTAAAAATATGATTCCATACTGGAAATCAATTGTTATTATCATTGCACTGCTCTTTGTACAGGCGTGGTGTGATTTGGCACTGCCGGCTTACACATCGAATATTATTGATGTGGGTATCCAGAATAACGGTATCGAGCATGTGGTGCCGGAGGCATTGACGGCAGAAGAGTTCGAGACAGCAAAATGTATGATGACAGAAGAGGAGGAGAGCACTTGGGAAAGCATCTATGACAAAGATGGAGATGTTTACCGCCTGAATGTCACTTCTGAAACAGAACTTGATGATTTAGATGAGCTGTTTGCAGTTTCACTCATTATGAACTATCAGATGAGTGCGATGGAGGAGACTGCGGTAAAAGAATTAGTGGCAGAGCAGACCGGGACAGATGTGAGTACGCTTGATAATGTAAGCATTGAAGATCTTGGAACAATGCTTGGCGTGGAACTAAAAAGCTTTCCACAGGAAAAAGAGGACGATGACGGAAATACCGTTACCGTAAATTGTGTCGATATCCGTCCGGTTTTTGCCGGCATGCTGGAAAAAGGCATGTTAGACAAAGATACGATACTTTCCATGCGTGAAAGTATGCAGAAGACCATTGATACGATGGGAAACTCGCTTGTAAAATCTATGGGAATTGCATATGCAGCTGCCTGTGACAAAGCAGCAGGCATTGATGTTGAAAAAATACAGAAAACCTATCTTGTAACCGCAGGTCTTAAAATGGTAGGCATGGCACTTTTAATCGGAATTGTGACGGTTTTAGTTGGATTTTTCGCCTCCCGTGTTGGTGCCGGTATTGGTAAGACTTTAAGAGAAAAAGTATTTAAACAGGTAGTTGGATTTTCCAATGCGGAGATGGATAAATTTTCGACTGCATCGTTAATTACAAGAAGTACAAACGATATTCAGCAGATACAGATGGTATCGGTCATGCTGCTTCGAATGGTTGCCTATGCCCCGATTTTAGGAATTGGCGGAGTCATTAAAGTAATGCAGACCGGAGCCGGAATGGGTTGGATTATCGTGCTTGCCATTGTTGTGATTTTAGGCTATGTTATGGTGCTTATGGCAGTTACGATGCCAAAATTCCAGTTAATGCAGAAACTGGTAGATAACATCAACCTTGTGTCCAGGGAGATTTTGACCGGACTTTCCGTTATCCGTGCGTTTGGCAGGGAGAAAAAAGAAGAAGACCGCTTTGATGTTGCAAACAAAGATTTGACAAAAACGATGTTATTTACTAACCGTGTCATGACCTTTATGATGCCGGGAATGATGATGATTATGAATGTGCTTTCCGTAGGAATTGTATGGTTTGGCGCTCACAAAATTGATGCCGGAACGATGCAGGTCGGTGCAATGACAGCATTTATTACTTATGCGATGATGATTGTCATGTCATTTTTAATGCTTACAATGATGTCAATTATGCTTCCACGAGCAGCGGTTGCAGCAGACCGTATTGATGAGGTTATAAAGACACCTTCTTCCGTTTGTGACAGCAAAGCACCACAGCAGCTTACAGAACATAATGGGGTCATTAAGTTCTCCCATGTAAACTTTAAATATCCGGGAGCAGAGGAAGATGTTCTTTCTGATATTGATTTTACAGCAGAACCGGGAAAAACAACTGCAATTATCGGAAGCACTGGCTGTGGAAAATCAACATTAATAAATTTAATTCCGCGTTTATATGATGTGACAAGCGGAAATATTACCTTAGACGGAAAAGATATCCGCAACATCTCAATGTCAGACCTGCGTGAGGAAATCGGTTTTGTACCGCAGAAGGGTGTTTTATTTTCCGGTACGATTGCGTCAAACCTCCGTTTTGGAAAAGATGATGCAACAGAGGATGAGATAAAGAAAGCCGCAGAGATTGCACAGGCAACCGAGTTTATTGATGCAAAAGAGGATAAATATGAAAGTGTGATTGCGCAGGGCGGAAGCAACGTTTCCGGTGGACAGAAGCAGAGACTTGCGATTGCAAGAGCAATTGCAAAAAATCCGAAAATCTACATTTTTGATGACAGCTTTTCTGCATTGGATTTAAAAACAGATGCAGCCTTAAGAAAAGCACTTTCTGAAAATGTAAAAGACAGCACGGTTATTATTGTCGCACAGCGTATCAGTACTATTTTACATGCAGAGCAGATTTTAGTGCTTGACGATGGAAAAATTGTCGGAAAGGGTACGCATGAAGAACTGTTAAAATCATGCGAGGTTTATAAGCAGATTGCAAAATCACAGTTATCTGCGAAAGAACTTGGACTAGAGGAAAGTGAGGTGGCTTTGAATGAGTAAGGAACAGGAATTTAAGACACATCAGCCACGGAGAAGAGGTCCGATGGGACATGGCATGCAGCCGGGGGAAAAACCGAAGGATTTAAAAAAATCCATCAAAAAGCTGATGAGTTATATCGGAAAATATAAAATTGCTATTTTTGTAGTCATGTTTTTTGCTGCATGTTCTACGATATTTAACGTAGCCGGTCCGAAAATTTTAGGAAAAGCAACAACAGCATTGTCTGAAGGATTAATGGCAAAAATTCAGGGAACAGGAAGCATTGACTTCGGAAAAATCGGAAGTATTCTTTTATTCGTACTTGGACTGTATTTGTGCAGCGCGATTTTTAATTTTATCCAGGGCTGGATAATGACCGGAATTACACAGAAGGTCTGTTATCAGTTAAGAAAAGAGATTTCTGAAAAAATTAACCGTATGCCGATGAAATATTTCGAGAGCCGGACTTATGGGGAAGTGTTATCCCGTATCACAAATGATGTCGATACTTTAGGACAGGGCTTAAGCCAGAGTATTACGACCATTATTACATCAGTGGCAACGTTGATTGGTGTGCTTGTGATGATGCTTAGCATTTCACCGCTTATGACATTAATTGCACTTGTGATTTTACCGATTTCCATGGCATTGATCGGGTTTGTGACGAAAAAATCACAGAAATACTTCCGTGCACAGCAGGAGTATTTAGGACACATCAATGGACAGGTGGAAGAGGTTTACGGCGGTCACCTTGTTATCAAGGCGTTTAACCGGGAAAAAGATACGATTGAAGAATTTGAAAAAACCAATGACATTCTTTATGACTCTGCCTGGAAATCACAGTTTTTATCCGGTATGATGCAGCCAATTATGGTATTTGTCGGAAACTTAGGTTATGCATGTGTGGCATTGACAGGTGGACTGCTTGCAATTCGTGGAACGATTACCATTGGTGATATTCAGGCATTCATTCAGTATGTGAAAAATTTCACACAGCCGATTCAGCAGATTGCGCAGGTCATTAACCAGGTACAGTCAATGTCCGCAGCTTCCGAGCGTGTGTTTGAGTTCTTAGAAGAGGAAGAGGAGAACCAGATTGCAGAGCACCCGGCAGATGTGTCCCAAATTACAGGTGCGGTTACTTTTGAACACGTTCATTTTGGATACAATCCAGAGCAGACGATTATTAATGATTTCAGTGCCAGTGTAAAACCGGGACAGAAAATTGCAATAGTAGGACCGACCGGAGCAGGAAAAACCACTATGGTAAAACTTCTGATGCGTTTCTATGATGTAAACAGCGGTAAAATTTGTTTAGATGGAAACAATATCAAAGACTTCAACCGCAGGGAACTCCGCGATGCGTTTGGAATGGTATTGCAGGATACCTGGCTGTTTAAAGGAACCATTATGGAAAATATCCGTTACGGACGTCTGGACGCAACGGACGAGGAGGTCATTGCAGCAGCTAAAGCAGCGAGAGCGGATCACTTTATTAAGACATTACCGGGCGGCTACCAGATGGAATTAAATGAAGATGCCAGCAACGTGTCACAGGGACAGAAACAGCTTCTTACGATTGCGCGTGCAATTCTTGCAGATAATAAAATTCTGATTTTAGACGAGGCTACTTCCTCGGTAGATACAAGAACAGAGATTGAAATTCAGAAAGCAATGGATAACCTGATGAAGGGAAGAACCAGCTTTGTCATTGCCCATAGACTGTCAACGATTCGTGATGCAGATTTAATTCTTGTCATGAAAGATGGAGACATTATTGAGCAGGGAAAACATGAGGAACTTCTTGCTGCAGGTGGATTTTATGCGAACCTTTATAATTCCCAGTTTGAGGACAGTGTGGCATAGTCTCATGAAGATGTATTCTTTGCGGGAGTTTCAGCAAAACAGGCTCTTACAACGGCGTCCGCTCCATATTTATCGCGGATTTTATCAATAGCAGAATTTAGTTTTGAAAGTTTATCGAACTTATCCTGGTCAAACAGGTTGTACTGTTCGTAGCTTTCATTGGTTGCTTTTGCAGTGGATACGCCAAGCAGCCGCAGGGGAGCATGGTCCCAGCCTTCGTCAAATGCCTGCTTTGCCGCTTCATAAATCTTTTCTGTTACATTTGTGGCAGAAGAAAGGGTGAGCTGGCGGCAGCGGTGATGAAATTCATTGTCGACCATCTGGACCTGTACGACACTGATATAGGCTTTATCATAGCGGATACGCGCACCTACTGTTTCACAAAGGGATAACAGAATGTGGTGCGCGTTTTCTTTGTCTGTTACATCGCAGGGCAGCGTGACGGAATTGCCGTAGCCCTTGCTGGCAGGGGAGTCTGCGGTGACGGCAGAAGTTGAAATGCCATTAGCAGATTTCCACAGATAATCTCCCTGTGATTTAAAATTGGAGAGTAACATCTGTCGGTCGGCTTTTGCAAGGGCACCGATAGTTGTAATTCCTAAGGAGCGCAGTCTTTTGGCAGTGGATTTTCCAACACCAAATAGTTCTTCGATTGGAAGCGGCCAGAATTTTTGCGCTATTTCCTCCGGGAAAAGAGTGTGTACACGGTCTGGCTTTTCAAAATCAGATGCCATTTTTGCCAATAGCTTATTGGTAGAGATACCAATATTAACAGTAAAGCCAAGTTCGGTATAAATCCGGTCTTTTAACTTATGGGCAAAAACCACCGGGTCGCCGTAGAGCTTTTCGGTTCCTGTCATATCACAGAAGGCTTCGTCAATGCTGCACTGTTCAATGACAGGGGCAACCTCCTCTAATATATGGATAAACTTTTTTGAGGAAGCAGCGTACAGCTCGTGGTTCGGTGGAACAACGACAAGATTCGGGCATTTCTGTCTTGCGTGGGAGAGCGGCTCCCCGGTCATAATTCCATATCTTTTGGCAGAAGGAGATTTTGCCAGAACAACTCCGTGCCGCATTTTCTCATCTCCACCGATGACAGCGTTTATTGTTCTTAAATCCAGGGCATTTGGGTCTTGACGTAGACGTCTTGCAGATTCCCAGCTTAAAAAAGCGGAGTTTACGTCGACATGGAATATAAGAGAGCGCATATAAGTTCCTCCTTTTTGGTATATTTCATTATTAGGCGTTTGCAAAACTCAAATTTAGTTATCTATGATTGTGAAAAATAAACAAAATCAACGAAGACCCGCTCTCGCTGCCTGCCGCTCGCAGCGGTACTAAGCGACCAGAATACGGTCGCTAAGAACC
>CAKRCJ010000132.1 GCA_934307185.1 uncultured Roseburia sp. | reverse complement strand
GTCTTATTCTCCCATTTTTCCCACAGGGAGTCCTTTTCGCTGCTCCACGGGAAAATGCCATCGTGCGCACCTTCAAAAACTAAAACAAAATATGGTGTCGTTTTCACATCTATCGTATAACGCTTATAAATGGTATCTTTTCCCAGAAAACCAACGGTGGATAAAACAATCCAGCCTGCCAAAATCAGAATGGTAATTTTGCAATATCTGATTTTTTTCATTTCTGCTCCTTCCTAGAAATTAAAGTATAAAAATGGATTATTGGAAGAAACTGCAAGATAGTATATGGATAAAACCAATATAACGGCAACAATAAGTGTCTTAAATGTCTTTCTTTTCACATTTCCGTAAAGAATTGCCGGAAGTGGTGTTGCAAAGAGCACTCCCATACACAAAAGTCCTGCATAGTCTTTCAAATATTTAATATAATCCAGTGAATTAATCGTGCCTGTATGTATTTTTATAAATGGAAACATCCGTAACAGATATATTCCAAGCTGATTTACATCTGTAATTGTAAACGCCATCCACGTAGCAGGCACTACAACCAGAAGATAAACATGGCTTAACACTTTACTTTTTTCTAAATATGGGAGAAGGAATAATTTTTCCAAAAATAAGAGTCCTAAAAGCATCGCTCCCCATATTAAAAAGTTATAGCCGGCTCCATGCCAGAGTGCCGTCAACGCCCATACAATAAACAGATTACAAAGTGTCCTTGCCTTTCCCTTACGGTTTCCGCCTAATGGAATATACACATAATCACGGAACCACCGTCCTAATGTAATGTGCCACCTGCGCCAGAATTCTGTGACTGACTTTGAAATATATGGAAACCTGAAGTTTACCGGTATCTTAAAGCCAAGCATTTTTCCAAGTCCAAGCGCCATCATCGAATATCCCGCAAAATCAAAATAAAGCTCCATCGAATATGCAGCCGCACCAATCCATGCAAGCTGTGTGGAAATACTGTTAAAGCCGATGGTCTGTACACTGTTCCACAAAGTACCAATCCGGTCTGCCAATATAACCTTTGAAGCAAGTCCTATGATAAGTGTACGCATTCCCTGCTCAAAATCATCCACCGTTACTGTCCTGCGTTTTAAGCTGCTGCTCACCTCGGTATAATTTACGATTGGTCCTGCAATAAGCTGTGGAAACATCGTAAGATACGTTCCTAAATTAATGTAAGATTTCTCCGCCGGAATTTTTCCCCGGTACACATCAATGACATACGCTGCAATCTGGAATGTATAAAAACTAATTCCAAGCGGCAGCTCCTCCGTCAGTCCACTGTATTTAAAGAAAAAAAGCATTCCAAAATCGTACCCAAGTGCCAGTGCCAAAAGAAATGCCTGTCTGTTGCCCCGTCCGCTGTAGGAATCTGGATACATAATTCTTCCAATAAAGTAATTGATCGTAACCGAAGCAATCAGCAATATGACATATTCTGCTTCTCCATATGTATAGAAAAGAATGCTTCCCGAAAAAAGCACCAGATTACGCCATTTCTGCGGTGTTATAAAATATATAATCAGAAAAACCGGCAAAAACCGAAATAAAAATTCAAAACTGCTAAATACCATATGTGGTTTCTTCTCTCAATCTTTTTTAATCATTTTCCCTCTCATTGCCTATTCTATTTTACTGGAAAACATTTCAAAATATTCCTGTAAATGAAGCAAAAAAATAACTGCCTGTATGATTAGGCAGTCATTATTATAGATGAATTTATTCCATGTTACCACACAATTTTTAAAATGTATTAAAATTGTCATAATCCCCTGATTTTGTAATTATTTTGTAACTATTTTGCCTGTTTTTTCCAACTGCAAAAGCTGTTTTATTTCCCCGATAAAATAGAGGGAACCAAAGGCAATTGTCTTTTCTTTTGACGGAATAGAAAAATCCGGCAGTGCATCTTTCACATTCGGACAGACACTTGCCTCAATTCCTTTTTTCCTGATACACTCTGCCAGCTGCCCTGCCTGTAATGCTCTTTCACTTTCTACTGTAACCGTCTTAAAATCAAGTGCCAGCGGAAGCAGCTTCGCAATCATCTGTTCATAATCTTTGTCTGCCATAACGCCCATAATAAAATGAAACTTTTCCCCCGGATAAAGGCTTTCCAGACTTTCCTTTAACGCATTCACACCATTGCTGTTGTGTGCGCCGTCCATTAAGAAAAACGGATTTTTGCTGACAAGCTCCATTCTGCCTTCCCATTGTGTCTCCTCTATTCCTCTCCGGACAGCGGAAAGCCATTTTTCACGGATACATTCCATGACAATGCCATTTTGTCTTTGTTCATTTTCAAGCTTTTTTAATATTCTTTTCCCGTAAAATGCTTCTGCTGCCAGAATTGCGGCAGCTGCATTCTCATACTGATGTACGCCAAGCATTCTCATCGAAATACTTTTTAATTTACCATAGGAAAACTTCTGCATGCCATCTTCCACCTTGCATATTTCTATTTTATCTTTGTCAACAACCAGAGGATTTTCTATGCCCACACCTTCTGCCTGCGCTAAAAGCTCCTGCATGGCTTCTTCTTCCTGGCTTTCTAATACTAATTCTGTTCCTTTTTTGATAATGCCTGCTTTTTCCGATGCAATCTCTTTTAATGTATTTCCAAGGATTGCCATATGGTCGTAGCCGATTTTCGTAATAACGGTTACATCAGGAACTCCACATGCATTCGTGGAGTCATATCTGCCGCCCAGACCGGTTTCCAAAATAATCACATCACACTGCTGCTCTTTAAAATAAAGCAGTGCCATCGCAAGACAGTAGTCAAACATCGTCGGATAAACACCAAAATCTGTCTCTAAAAGCTCATTTCCAAGCCTCTCTACCGCCTCTTTGGATATCATCTCATCATTTATCCGGATACGCTCTCTAAAATCAACCAGATGCGGAGAGGTAAACATTCCTGTTTTTAACCCTGCATTTTTTAAAATAGAGCGCAAAAAAGCAGAGACGGAGCCTTTGCCATTCGTCCCTGCTATGTGTATAAATGGCAAATCCTTCTGTGGGGTTCCCAGCTTTTCAAGCATCACTTCTGAAATCTCTACCCCTTTTAAATTGCCAAATCTTCTTTTATTTTCAATTGTAGTTATTACTTCTTCATATGTTAACTTCTGCATTTTTCTTATACTGCCATAATCACGCCGCCATCATTTGCATACATGCTGCTGACACCCGCTGTATTAATAATAATGATTTTCTTGAATTTTGCAATTTTTTCAATCTTTTCTTTTACAGCTTTGGCACGTTCCGGACAATTGCAGTGGGCAATGGCGAGAATTCTGTTCTCACTGTCCTTTGTCTTGGAAATCATATTCTGAATCATCCGCTCTAACGCTTTATTCATTCCACGCGCCTGGTCTAACTGGCAGATTAAGCCCTCCTTTGTTGAGCCCATAATCGGTTTAATATTTAATGTGTTGGCAATAAATGCCTTGAGATTGGATAAACGTCCGTTTTTCCGCAGTGTCTCTAAAGTCTCTAATACAAAATAGGTGTTCATCGATTTGATGTATTCCTCCACCTTTGCTACCACTTCTTCAAATGGGAAACCGGCTTCTTCATACTCCTGGATTTTCATTCCGATGATTGTCTCTCCGATGGATGCTGACTTGGAGTTAAACACATAAATCTGTTTTTCTCCCTCATGCTCTTCCTCGTAAAGATTTTTTCCTAACACGGCACTGTTATAAGAGCCACTTAATCCGCCGGAAAGTGTTACTGCATATACATGCTCTGCCTCTCCTTCGTATGCATTCATATACTGCTCCGGTGAAGGGCAGGAGGATTTTGGTCCGGTCAGGCTTGCTTTTACCCGCTTTAAAAAGTCAAGCTGGTTAAAAGTACTATCATCCTTGATACGGCAGCCATCTACTTCAAGCTCCAAAGACACTGTTTCAAAATGTCCGCCCTGTTTTAATTCCTCAGGTAATTCTCCACAACTGTCAATTACAATCTTATACATAATATCCTCCCATTCCTCCACTGCTTTAAAAAAGTGGACTTGTTTTCCAAATCAAAAGTTATTTTATATTATATGTTATGTTCTTGTTTTCTATTATATGTAGTATTGATTACTACGTAACATTAACATAAAAACTTTGATTTGTATAGAGGATAATGCTAAATTTTATAATTTTTTTATTTCAGTTCTATTCCACGCCTATTTGAAATATGCTGTAACAAGGTCTTTTAATGCCTGCTGGTCTGCGGCAGCCATAAGCTCTCTTGCGGAATGCATTGCTAAAAGCGGGATACCGATATCCACTGTTTTCACCGGAAGCAATGCCGATGCAATGGAGCCTAATGTTCCGCCGCCGGGAATATCAGAACGGTTGACAAATTTCTGGTATGGAATTTGTTCTTTGTCACAAATCTGCTGGATTACCGCAATCGCAGCGCAGTCTGTTGCATAAGACTGGGAACATGCCTCCTTAATGCAGAAGCCTTTTCCGAGTACCGGTTTATTCGTCAAATCCATTTTAGACGCATAGTTTGGATGCAGTCCATGTGCTACGTCTACCGATAAAATCATGCTGTTATATAACTTTTCTGATGCACAGTTTTCCAGTCCACATTCCTTTAAAATGCGGATAATCATATCGTGAAGCAGAATGGAACCTGCTCCCTGCTTGGAATGGCTTCCGATTTCCTCATGGTCGAATAAGGCAATGAAATTCATACCGTCCTCTCTTTCACTGTCAATTATGGCAGATACGAGCGCAGAACACGAATTTAAGTTATCTAAGCGGGACGCAGAAATAAACTCATCATTTAATCCGACAAATTCCGGTTTTTCCTTATTATATACGGTCAGCTCAAAATCCAGAATATCCTCTTTCTTTACCGAAAGTTCTTTTGCTAAAAATGAGAGAAAATAATCTGCAGTTTCCTCTCCCTCTGACAATCCGCAGATTGGAAGCAAATCAGTCTGTCTGTTTAATTCCACACCTTTATTTACCTCACGGTTCATATGAATCGCAAGATTTGGAATTGTCATGAGATTTTTTTCTGAAGTGAACCGAAGAACCTTCGGTGCAAACACATCATCACTGCACACTGCAACCCTTCCTGCCACACCGAGTGGACGGTCTAACCATGTATTTAAAATTGCGCCGCCGTAAACTTCCACATTCACCTGTGCGTAAACATTTGTCTTAATATCACAGGACGGTTTAATTCTTAAGCATGGGAAATCGGTATGTGCAGCCGCAATCCTAATCTGCGGCTCTTTTCCATTCCAGTCTTTTGGAAGAGTAAATGCAAACAACGTTGTTTCATGATGATTTAGCACATACTTGCCGCCTGCCTTTAAATTCCACTCATTTCCATAATTTATTTTCTCAAATCCGGCATCAGTCAGCCGCTCTTCACATGCACTTACCGCATGTGCCGGTGAAATTCCTTTTTCTAATAATTGAAATAATTCTTTTATCTCTGTCATACAATCCTCCTTGTTTTGCGAAGCAAAATGCGACTGCCTTTGCAGGAGCAGAGGATTTTGCCTCCTTGTTTTGCGAAGCAAAAATCTTCTTGTATTGTACTATAAATCACACAAAAGTTTAACCCTATTTTTGCTTTTCATGATATAATGAGTGCAAGTGAGGAAAATCTCCGATTTTTCTGGCAGGCACTGCGGACTAAAAATCACGATATCATGAACAACAACATCACTACCCAAAAGGAGTTTCTATGATTGCATTAAAAATTTCCGAAGTAAAGGATTTTATGAATAAATTATTATGTCAGGAAGTATTCGACCACTTTCTCATTCAGGAAGCGGTAATTCACACGAATGCTGCCTACCATATTAACGGTTCGATACAGCCGGATTTTTATACGGATGAAGAACTGGAAGAAAATGAACTGACCGGGCTTGTTTTTCTTCCATATGGCATTTTGCGAAACCAGTGTTTCAACCTCATCAAAGGGAAAAAAACTCCTTCCTATT
Organism: uncultured Roseburia sp.; assembly: GCA_934307185.1. GTDB lineage: Bacteria > Bacillota > Clostridia > Lachnospirales > Lachnospiraceae > Roseburia. The sequence goes on along the minus strand of CAKRCJ010000132.1, from coordinate 383 downwards.
TTAAGTTTTCGCTTCTGCTCTCACCAAATAATTTAAAACGTACCCTTGCCCAGACCGGAAGTTCTTTTACAGAAAACGATATTTCAGCTATTTTCTTAAATATACGCTTTCAAAATGGAGAACTTACCATTACAACCGGCATTTCTTACCGTATTTTTTCTACAGATAAAAGCTTAGATCATGAGTGGGATTTATTACTGAAAAAGTTTCTCAAAAATCACGGTATTTCCTACGAAGAACTTTAATTTTACTGCTTTACTTTTTAAAACCGTTATGGTATTCTGTGACTATGGTGCAATTTATGCAGCATAGAAATATTTTTTGGAGGTACTTTTCAATGAACAAAGGTACAGTAAAGTGGTTTAACAACCAAAAAGGATACG
>CAKRCJ010000131.1 GCA_934307185.1 uncultured Roseburia sp. | reverse complement strand
ATGATGGAAAAGGATGCCAAGATATATGTAGCAGGCCATAGGGGAATGGTTGGTTCTGCAATTGTAAGAGAATTAGAGCGTCAGGGATATACGAATATTATTACACGTACACATAAGGAACTTAATTTGTGCAGACAGGATGATGTCGAGGCATTTTTTGCGAAAGAGAAGCCGGAGTATGTATTTTTAGCAGCAGCAAAAGTTGGTGGAATTGTTGCAAACCAGAATGCGCTTGCTGACTTTATGTATGAGAATATGATACTTGAGATGAATGTCATTCATTCTGCATGGCAGAACGGATGTAAAAAATTAGAATTTTTAGGTTCTTCCTGCATTTATCCGAGAATGGCTCCACAGCCAATGAAAGAGAACTGTCTTTTGACAAGTGAGCTTGAAAAGACGAATGAAGCTTATGCACTCGCAAAGATTTCAGGATTGAAATATTGTGAATTTTTAAACAGACAGTACAAAACAGATTATATTTCTGTTATGCCTACAAATCTTTACGGACCAAATGACAACTATCATCCGGAACATTCCCATGTGCTTCCGGCACTGATCCGCCGTTTCCATGAAGCAAAGGTAAGCGGTGCAAAAGAAGTTACCTGCTGGGGGGATGGAAGTCCGCTGCGTGAATTTTTATATGTAGATGACCTTGCAAATTTATGCGTATTTTTAATGAACAATTATTCCGGTAATGAGACGGTAAACGCAGGAACCGGAAAGGAACTTACCATCAAAGAACTTACTGCATTAGTAGCAAAAGTTGTAGGTTACGAAGGTGAAATCAAATGGGATGCAGCCAAACCAAACGGTACACCACGAAAACTTTTAGATGTGAGCAAAGCAGCAGAGCTTGGCTGGACTTATAAGACCGAATTGGAGGACGGCATCCGTCTTGCCTATGAGGATTTCTTAAATAATCCAATGAGAGCAGAACGCTAAGGAGAGAACGAATGAATATAGTATTATTATCCGGTGGCTCCGGAAAACGTTTATGGCCATTGTCAAACGATATCCGGTCCAAACAGTTTATTAAAATTTTTAAAGGTGCAGATGGAAATTATGAGTCTATGGTACAGCGCGTGTATCGTCAGATTTTAAATGTTGACAAAGATGCGACTGTCACCATTGCAACTTCCAAATCGCAGGTATCTGCCATCCATAACCAGCTTGGCGAGAATGTAGGAGTCAGTGTAGAGCCTTGCAGACGTGACACGTTTCCTGCAATTGCACTTGCCGTTGCATATCTGCATGATGTGCAGAAAATCGGTGAGAATGAGTCCGTGGTAGTCTGCCCGGTTGACCCATATGTGGAAGAAGACTATTTTGCAGCAATCAAAGAACTTGGCCTTCAGGCAGAAAAATCCGATGCAAACCTTGTTTTAATGGGAATTGAGCCTACTTATCCAAGTGAAAAATATGGATACATTATTCCAAAGACAACCGATGAAATCAGCGATGTTGCGATGTTTAAGGAAAAACCGACCGAGCAGGTGGCAAAAGAATACATTGAAAAAGGTGCACTCTGGAATGGTGGTGTATTTGCATTCCGTTTAGGCCATGTTTTAGAGCGCGCACATGAGCTGATTGATTTTAAAGATTATAATGATTTATTCGAAAAGTATGATACATTACAGAAAATCAGCTTTGATTATGCAGTTGTAGAGCATGAAGAAAAAATTCAGGTAATGCGTTTTGCAGGACAGTGGAAAGATTTGGGTACCTGGAATACATTAACCGAGGCAATGGATGGAAATGCAGTTGGAAAAGCAATTTTCAATGAAACCTGCGAGAATACACATGTAGTAAATGAATTGAATGTACCGGTTTTATGTATGGGACTAAAAGATGTTGTTGTATCTGCAAGCCCGGAAGGAATTCTTGTCTCCGACAAAAACCAGTCCAGCTATATCAAACCGTTTGTGGATGATATTGACCAGCAGATTATGTTTGCAGAAAAATCCTGGGGAAATTTCCGTGTACTGGATATCGAAGATGACAATATGACAATCAAAGTGACCTTAAATGCAGGACATCAGATGAACTATCACAGCCATGACTACCGTGATGAGGTATGGACCGTGATTTCCGGTGAGGGAACCGCAGTTGTTGATGGCGTGAAGAAAGATGTGAAAGCAGGAGATGTAATCACAATGAAGGCAGGATGTAAACATACAATCATTGCAAAAACAGATTTACATGTGATCGAAGTACAGCTTGGAAAAGAAATCAGCGTACATGACAAGAAAAAATTTGAACTGTAATTGAATATATCTGACGAAAAAAGGACTTTTTGTGCATTTTTTGTACAAAAAGTCTTTTTTAATGTAAAGCAATACTTCCCTTTTTGCGTCTAATAAGTTAAAATAGTACTTGATGTATAAACTTGTAATATTAATTAAAGGATGAAAGATGACAGCAAAAAAGTTTATAATAGACCGCGTAAGAGCGCATTTATATGATAGAAATAAAATAGTATTTACAGGCTGGTTTAATCCGTTAGAGAAAGAACATGGCAAATTACAGGCAGTACAAAATGGAGAGCAGTTACCGCTTGACATTGAGAGAAAAAAAGGAATTGAAATCAGGCAGAAGCATATTGGAGAGCCATACGAGATAAATGAGGAAGTGACAGGAATTATACATTTGCCCGAGGACTGGATAAAGCATGGAAAAATCAATGTTTTTGTTGAGACTCTGGGAGAGAGGGAAAAGTTACTTTCTTTGAGTACAAAATCAGTGAAAAAGACATTGGAAAGTGTGGAATACTGCATTGACTCAGTAAAAATTATAGAAGATTTTCTGGAATTGCAGGGATGGGTTTTAGGAGAACGCACGGTAAAGCTTGAGATTATAAATAAAGAAAAGCAGCTTGTAACCTTTGAGTCAGAACAGTATTTCAGAAAAGACCTTTTAAGTGTATTCTGTGAACTGGATGCGGAGCAGAAAGCCGGGTTCCGGCTTAAGATAAAGCTAAAAGAGACGGAAGAAGCGGCAAAGATTAGGGAAGCCCGGCAGTTTACACTGATTATGCGTGATGCAGAGCGGGAGTCAAGGTATAAAATTAATTTAAAAGATGATGACGGACCAAAAGAAGCTTTTTTAAGTGTGGGAAGAGTGGAACGTGCATACAAATATTTACAGCACAACGGAGTGGAGGCTACGTTTAAAAAGATAATGCGCAAAATCCAGAAGAAAGAGGATTTTCCGTATGATGAGTGGCGGGAGCGCTATGAAGTTACTGTAAAGGAACTTGAAGAACAGAGAAAAGTAAAGTTTGCAAAAGAACCGCTTTTTAGTATAGTAATTCCTCTTTATATGACAAATAAAAATTTCCTGAGGGAAATGATAGAGTCTGTCCGTAAGCAGACCTATACAAACTGGCAGTTATGCCTTGCAGACGGAAGTGGGAAGGAGTCCCCACTTACAGAGATATTAAAAGAGTATGCAAAATCCGATAAGAGAATAAAATATGAGACGCTGTCCGAAAACCTTGGAATTTCGGGTAACACCAATGCGGCAATACAGATGGCAGAGGGAGATATCATCGTGCTTGCAGACCATGACGACATTATGCCGGCAAATGCTTTATATGAACTGGCAAAAGCATGGAATGAGGACGAAGAAATCGATGTGATTTACTCTGACGAAGATAAAATCAGTATGGACGGTAAAAAATATTTTGAGCCGCATTTTAAATCGGATTTTAATATTGATCTGCTGTGCAGTATGAATTACATTTGTCACTTATTTGCGTTTAAAAAGGGACTGCTTGAAAAAACAGGACTGTTCCGGCAGGAATTTGATGGTGCACAGGATTATGATTTTATTTTAAGATGCTGTGAAAATGCGAAAAAAATTCATCATATTCCAAAGATTTTATACCATTGGCGCTGCCATATTGACTCCACTGCGTCAAATCCGGACAGCAAAAGATATGCCTTTGAGGCAGGCAGACGTGCGATTGAGGAGCACTATAAGCGGGTTGGAATTCCTGCAAGAGTGGAGCAGAGTGAGTTTTACGGACTTTACCGCACTTTCTATGAATGGGACAGAGAGCCGCTTGTATCCATATTAATTCCGAATAAAGACCATATTGATGATTTGGAGAAATGTCTTTCTTCTATCAGACGTGGTAATTACACAAACTACGAAGTAATAATTATTGAGAATAACAGTACCGAAGAAGAAACGTTTGCTTATTATAAGAAGATAGACTCAGAACAAATTCATGTTGTCTATTATGATGGAATATTCAATTTTTCAAGTATTAATAATTTTGGTGCGGCTCATGCCAGGGGAGAATATTTCCTGCTTTTAAATAATGATACTGAAATGATAGGAGAGAATTGTATCCGCGAACTGTTAGGACCTTGTATGCGCCAGGAGGTTGGTGCAGTTGGAGCAAGGCTTTATTATGCGGATGATACAATTCAGCATGCCGGAGTGGTACTTGGCTTTGGCGGAATTGCAGGACATACTTTTATCGGAAAATCAAGATATGATTTGGGATACTTTGGAAGAATTGTCTGTGCACAGGATTACAGCGCGGTAACGGCGGCATGTATGATGACAAAACGGAAAGCGTTTGAGACGGTCGGAGGACTTTCCGAAGAGCTTAGGGTTGCATTTAACGATATTGACTACTGTATGAAACTGCGGAAAGAGGGGTATCTTATTGTATATAATCCGTATGCCGAGCTGTATCACTATGAGTCAAAATCAAGAGGATTGGAAGACACGCCCGATAAGGTGGAACGTTTCAATAGTGAAATTGAAATGTTTAACCGGAAATGGGAAAAAGAACTGGAAAAGGGAGACCCTTATTACAATCCAAATCTGACATTGGATAATTCAGATTTTTCATTAAGAAAATAGAAATGAAAAAATAAGAACAGGAAAAGCAGCAGATTATGAAAATCAATGCAACAAATATAAAAAAAGGACTGCGGTATTTAAAGCATTACGGCTTTAAAGAGTTTCTTATCCGGTTAGAAGAGAAAAAAGAGCAGGAAGCAGTACCTTATGGTGAATGGTATGAGAAAATGAAGGTATCAGACGCCGAGCTCCTGCGGCAGAAAAAAGAGTGCGCAAAATGGGAAAATGCACCATTGATTTCAATTGTAGTTCCATTGTATCAGACACCGGAACGGTATTTAAAAGAAATGATAGAGTCCGTACAGGCATCCTCCTATGAAAAATGGGAACTATGTCTTGCAGACGGAACGCCGGATGAAAGATTAATGCCCGTAATAGAGAAATACCGGGAAAAAGACACAAGAATTGTTTATAAAAAATTAGAGAAAAATGAGGGAATTGCAGGGAACACCAATCAGGCGATTGCAATGGCAAAGGGAGATTATATTGCATTTTTAGACCATGATGATATAATAACCGCGGATGCCCTTTACGAGATGGCAAAACAAATTACAGCAGGTGTTTTGCCAGGAGAAGTCCCCGATATGTTATATTCAGATGAGGATAAGACAGACAGTGAAATGACAAAGTTTATGGATCCTCATTTCAAACCGGATTTTAATCTGGATTTGCTTCGTTCGAATAATTACATTACACATTTTTTAGTTGTGAAGCGAAGCTTACAGGAAAAAGCCGGTGGAATAAGGAAGGACTTTGACGGGGCACAGGATTATGATTTTGTTTTAAGATGCGCGGAACATGCAAAAAATATTGTGCATATTCCAAAAATATTATATCATTGGCGGGTACACGAGCTTTCAACAGCCGGTGGCGGCGGAACAAAGGATTATGCGAGGGATGCCGGAAAAAGAGCATTGCAGGCTCATTTAGACAGACTTGGGATAAGGGCTTTGGTAGAGACAACACAGTATTTTGGATTTTATCGTGTAAAATATGAGTTGACAGAAGAACCATTCGTGTCTATTATTATTCCCAATAAGGATGAAGTCCCCACTTTGCAAAAATGCCTAAAGGCAATTGAAAAGTCGGTTTATAAGAACTATGAAGTAATTATCGTCGAAAATAATAGTACAAATCCGGACACTTTTTCTTATTACAAAGAGATAGAGTCGGATACCATTCATGTAGTACATTATCCGGATGGCTTTAATTATTCAAAACTCAATAACTTTGGGGCTTCTTATGCAAAAGGTTCTTATTATGTACTCATGAATAATGATATTGAAGTGATGCATGAGGACTGGCTCATACGGATGTTGTCAAACTGTGAGAGACCGGAGGTTGGAATTGTAGGTGCGAGACTTTATTATCCCGACCATACCATTCAGCATGCAGGTCTTGTGGTTGGCATCGGAGGAAGTCTGCGTGGAATTGGAGCCAATCTGTATCAGGGAATGCGGGGCGAACGAAGCGGCTATCTTCACCGGGCAGCATTTCAGATGAACTATAGTGC
>CAKRCJ010000130.1 GCA_934307185.1 uncultured Roseburia sp. | reverse complement strand
ATGAAGATAAGACTCTAAGAAAAGTGGAAGCCACTGCTTCCATTTTTCTTGTTTTACGAGGCTTATCGTAATGTTTTTGGGCAATGGAATTTTCGATGCCATCCCTGCGTTTTTTTATTCGTAGCAGACTTCCAAAAAAGTCTTTTCAAATCCATAACACAACCTAACAATGTGGCAGCGTCATTTATTTTCATTAACCTACGGTTTAAAATACGTCTCCACCGCAATCTGATTAAACTTCAAAGCCTCCTCCACTTCCTGCAATCTTGCACTGATTTTCTCCGACTCTGACTGTTTTTTCAGATTACTTTGAATATCAAATAGAATTTTCTGCTCCTTTTCCAGGTAGGTTTTCAACACAGGATGTCTGTTTTTTAAAAGTAATCCACCATAAAGGTCGGACAATTTCAACAATTCCACATTATCCTGTGTGGAAAAAGTTCCTGTATAATGCACTTTCATCATCGGATAAAACTTTCCCTCTTCAAGCACCATTTCCTCTGCGAGTATCTCGTATCCCTCCTGCCGCAAAAAAGCACGTACATGCTCTAACTCAGATTGCGGCTGTAGGATAAGTTCTTTTGCATTGTGGCAGACGTCACTTCCATCTTTTAAAATATGCATTACAAGACCGCCTCCCATTCCGGCAATTAAAATGGCGTCGGTTTCTCCTGGCTTTAATGCCGCCACACCGTCTGAGAGACGAGTCTGTATGTACTTGTTTAATCCATAAAGTGCGATATGTTCCTTTGCCCGTAAAAGTGGTCCTTCTTTAATATCCATTGCGATTGCAGAAGGTATTTTTCTCTGCTGTAACAGATAAATCGGAACATAACCGTGGTCTGTTCCCACATCTGCCAAGGTATATCCCTCTGTCACGAAAGACGCTGCCATTTTCAGGCGATTTGATATTTTAACCATATTATTCCAAATAATCCTTTAATTTGCGGCTTCTGCTTGGGTGGCGGAGTTTACGGAGCGCTTTTGCCTCAATCTGGCGGATACGTTCACGGGTTACATTAAATTCTTTTCCGACTTCCTCAAGTGTTCTTGCACGTCCGTCCTCTAAACCAAAACGAAGGGTAAGTACCTTCTGCTCTCTTTCTGTCAATGTGCCAAGCACTTCTTCTAACTGCTCCTTCAACAGTGTAAACGCTGCTGCATCTGCCGGAACAGGTACATTGTCATCCTGAATAAAGTCTCCTAAATGGCTGTCTTCCTCCTCACCGATTGGAGTCTCCAAAGAAACCGGCTCCTGTGAGATTTTTAAAATTTCACGTACACGCTCTACCGGCATATTCATCTCTGCTGCAATTTCTTCCGGACTTGGCTCACGTCCTAATTCCTGTAAAAGCTGTCTGGATACACGGATTAATTTGTTAATTGTTTCCACCATATGAACCGGAATTCGGATGGTTCTTGCCTGGTCTGCAATTGCTCTTGTAATTGCCTGACGAATCCACCAGGTTGCGTAAGTGGAGAACTTATATCCTTTGCGGTAATCGAATTTTTCAACAGCTTTAATAAGACCAAGGTTTCCTTCCTGAATTAAATCAAGGAAAAGCATACCACGGCCGACATATCTTTTTGCAATGGAAACAACCAGTCGTAAGTTTGCTTCTGCCAGACGTTTTTTCGCCTCGTCTCCTACATCAAGGTCTTTCTGTAAATTTTTAATTTCTTCTTTAATTTCTGCAATCTCTTCCTCTGTTGCAGTCTCTTCTCTTTTCTTTAAAATAGCGATTTTTTCTTTTGCAACCGCACCTGCTTCCATATTTTTTGCAAGTTCGATTTCTTCTTCGGCACTTAACAAAGGTACTTTACCAATCTCTTTTAAATACATACGCACCGGATCCTCAATGGAAACGCCATCCGGCACGGAAAGGTCGATTTTTTCTACCTCAATCTCGTCCTCATCATCTACATCAAGTAAAATCTCATCATCTGAGTCATCATCTGTTATACGAAGCACATCAATGTTATTTGCTTCCAGAAAATCAAGAATTTTGTCGAACTGCTCTGCCTCAAGCTGCATATCTGCAAAAAAATCACTGATTTCCTGATATTCGAGCATATTTTTCTTCTTTTTTGCCAGTGCTAACAATTCTCTTAACTTCTGCTGAAATTTTTCTCTTGCAGCCTCATCCATTACTGCGGTTTCTTTTTTTGCATCTTTTACTTCGTTCTCTGTCTTTTTCGCCATTTTTTTTCATCCTCTCAAGTTTTCTACTATTTTGTCCCTAATCAATGGAAATATGCAGTTTTTCCAATTCTTCCAGGTCACGTTTATCTGTTACAAGTTTCATCAAACCCTGCATATCTGTCGGTGCAAGATGCTCCGAGCGATACTTTATGCTGTTTTGTTTTATCCTTACAATTGTCTCTTTTAATGCTTTCTCTTTATCCTCTTTTGTCTCTACTTCATGGATTTTTGCATTAAATAACGCTGCAATCTCCTTCTGCTCCTCCTCATTCGGGAACATACTGACAATCTGCGCAGGACTTGCAGCTCCGCTCTCCTCAAACTGTTTAAAAAGCAGTTCTGCTACTTTGCGGTAAATTTCTTCTGTAAAATCATCCGGAACAATATATTTTTTTATTTTATGATATAATCCGGTATTTTCAATGAGCCAGGTTAATAAAAGCTTCTGGGACTGTTTCATCCCATCTTCTTTTTTCAAGCCTTTCGCGGCGGCATTTTTCTCATGAATACCGGTTTTTAACTGGGCAGGTTCTTTCCTTATTCCTTCCATCTGCATGCCATATTTTGCAACCAGCTTCTGCAAATCTGCTACCGGAAGCATATATTTTTCTGCAACTGCCTGCACATAAATGTCACGCTCAATTTTTTCAGTGAAGGAACACAATTTTTTTGCCACTTCATTATAAAAAGCGGATTTACTTTCCGGATCAGACATATCATATTGCTGCTCTAAAATCCGGATTTCAAACAGAAAGCTGTTTTCCGCATGGTCAATCCGTTCCTGATAAGCTTCTGCCCCCAGCGCTTTTATGAATTCATCCGGGTCTTTGTACGGGCGCATATTTATTATTTTTGTGGTAATTCCGACTTCTTTTAAAATCGGAATGGCACGAAGTGCAGCTTTCACACCGGCACCGTCACTATCGTAGGTAAGATATACCTCTTTTGTATAACGCTTAAGCAGATTGGCATGTCCTGCTGTAAGTGATGTTCCAAGCGATGCCACTGCATTGTCAAACCCTGCCTGATGCAGTGCAATGACATCCATATATCCCTCGCACAACAAAAACTGCTGTTTTTTTGTTGTCCGGGCAAAATTAAGCCCGTAAAGATTTCTGCTTTTATCAAAAATCGGTGTTTCCGGAGAGTTTAAATACTTCGGCTCCCCGTCCCCCATGACACGTCCGCCAAATCCGATTACCTTGTTATGTACATCCATAATCGGGAACATGGCACGATTCCAGAATTTATCATATCCGCCCCGCTGCTCATTGATTGTGACAAGACCGGACTCCTTTAAAATCTCATCGTCATATCCCTTTTGACGCAGATAACGGTATAAATCATCGCTGTACTGGTCAGAATAGCCCAGACCAAATTTCTTCATCGTCTCCTCGGAAAGCTCACGCTTTTTAAAATAATCAAGTGCATGCTTTCCTCTGTCATTGCGGAGCAATGTATAAAAATATCTTGCTGCCTCCTTATTAATCTCAAGCAGCCGCTGTTTTTTGTCAGCTTCACGCTTCTGAACCTCGGAATACTCCTGCTTTGGAAGCGTTACTCCTGCCCGGTTTGCAAGAGACTCCATAGCTTCTACAAATGTAAAATTCTCATACTGCATCATGAAAGTAAATACGTTACCTCCCGCACCACAGCCAAAGCAGTAGTACATCTGCTTATTTGGAGAGACAGAAAATGAACCTGTCTTCTCATTATGAAAAGGGCACAAACCAAAATAGGTACTGCCCTTTTTGGTCAGATGCACGTACTGTCCAATGACATCTACGATGTCATTTCCTGAACGCACTTCTTCGATAATATCATCTGAAAAATAAGGCATGCTGCCGTGCCCCTCCTTTCTTATTATTCTAGTAACCATCCACCTGCCATGCCTGCGCATGCCGCAGGCTATTTATGTTTAGTAACCATCTACCTGCCATGCCTGCGGCAGGAAGTATTCGCTGAATTTTGTGATAGCATACTGGTCAGTCATACCGGATACATAATCACAGACCACACGCTCTTTGCTCTCTCCCAAATCTAACATGACAAGGTATTTCTCTGGCAGATAATCTATGTGTTCTTTATAAAATTCAAATAGCTGTCGTATCATCAGCTTTGCTTTTTCCTCTTCGCTTTTGGCAACCGGATTGGTATATACATTGTCAAACATAAACTGTCTTAGTTCAAACATGGCGTCATGTACTTCTTTTGACATCAAAATGTCATCTTTTTTCATACTGTTTTTAATCACATTATGTATTAAGGTATTCAGACGCTGTTTGGTCGTAAACCCGAGTGTTTTTCTTATTTCTAACGGAATGTCATCTTCTGTTAAGATTTCTGCCCTTATAGCATCATCCACATCATGGTAAACATAGGCAATCTTATCCGAAAGACGCACGACTTTTCCTTCTAACGTATGCGGCATGGACTTCGACTGGTGGTTTAAAATACCGTCCCGCACTTCCCACGTAAGATTTAAACCTGTTCCGTTTTTCTCAAGTTTTTCAACAATTCTTACACTCTGCTCATTATGCTTAAATCCGTCTTTACAGATATCATTTAACACATGTTCCCCGGCATGGCCAAATGGCGTATGTCCAAGATCGTGCCCTAACGCAATTGCTTCCACCAAATCCTCATTCAGACGCAGTGCCTTTGCAATTGTCCTTGCGTTCTGTGACACTTCAAGCGTATGGGAAAGTCTTGTTCTATAATGGTCACCCTTTGGTGTAAGAAAAACCTGTGTTTTATTCTTTAATCTTCGGAATGCTTTGCAATGTAAGATACGGTCCCTGTCACGCTGAAAAACAGGTCTCACATCACATGGTTCCTCCTGTCTGTCTCTTCCTTTTGTATTTACACTTAAGGCTGCATAGGGACTTAATGTTTCACGTTCCATCTTTTCAAGTTCTTCACGTATCGTCATATTTATCACTCCATTACAAACTCCTACATTTATATATTCGGCAAGATTTTTCAAATTCCTTTATTTTTTTCTTAAATAAACGTAAAATTTTAATTTTTTATATAATTTAAGGCATCTAAGATAGTACTTACTCCAATTAAACGTATTCCTTTTATATTCGTCATGCTTTTTTTGCACACCTCCGGGAGAATGCATACCTCAAAGCCAAGCTTTTTTGCCTCTAAAACACGCTGCTCTGCCATATTGACTGCACGGACCTCCCCGCTTAGTCCTACCTCTCCAAAGCAGATGGTTTTCTCATCAATCGGTTTGTCTTTGTAGCTTGAAATAAGCGCCAGCACAATGCCAAGGTCTATCGCAGGTTCATTCATTTTAATTCCCCCTGCAATATTTACATAGGCATCGCAGTCCCCTAACTTTAACCCTAACCTTTTTTCCAGTACCGCCATCAAAAGGTTCACTCTGTTAAAATCCGTTCCCGCAGCCGTTCTCCTTGGAATTCCAAAATTGCTGTGGCACACTAATGCCTGTACTTCTAACAACATTGGTCTCGTGCCCTCCATAGAGCATGCCACAACAGAACCGGAGGCTCCTTCCGGTTTTCCGCTTAACATGTACTCGGACGGATTTTCCACTTCCTCTAAGCCGCTCTGCCGCATCTCAAAAACTCCGATTTCATTTGTGGAGCCAAATCTGTTTTTCACACCACGCAAAATACGGTAAGCCGCATGCCTGTCTCCCTCAAAATATAATACGGTATCCACCATATGCTCTAACACTCTCGGTCCGGCAACAACACCTTCTTTTGTCACATGTCCGACAATAAAAATAGAAATGCCCATTCCTTTTGCAATCTGCATAAGGACACCGGTGGACTCGCGCACCTGGGATACACTGCCAGGCGCAGAGGAAACCTCCTCATTAAACATTGTCTGGATAGAGTCTATTACAACAATCTGTGGTTTTTCCCGGTCAATTACAGCCTTAATGGTATCCAGATTTGTCTCACAGAATAATTTTAAACTGTCCCCAAACGTCCCGATACGCTCTGCCCGGATTTTAATCTGCTGCAAAGATTCCTCCCCGGAAATATACAGAACTTTTATTTTCTGCTCTGATAAATTTTTGCAGACCTGAAGTAAAAGCGTCGATTTTCCGATACCAGGATCACCTCCTACCAAAACCATAGAACCCTGCACAATTCCGCCGCCTAATACCCGGTCTAATTCTTTCATGCCGGTGGACACTCTCTTATCATATGTCATCTCTATCTG
>CAKRCJ010000129.1 GCA_934307185.1 uncultured Roseburia sp. | reverse complement strand
GAAGGAGATAAGAAAACCCCTTCCCCTCATGAATGAGGGGTTAGGGGAGTTGAGAGTGTCGCAGACACTTTTTTATGCCAAAAAGTAATGCGCATATGTGCATTTACTGGTGAGGTTTAGACTAATGCGCAAAATCCCTGGTTTTATTTGTGCGAAATCTTATAAGGGGGAATAGTTGGTTTGGTATGAATAAAACCTAAACTTATGTTAAATGATTGAATTTATACTATGACTTTAAAATGGATAAAAACATAATTTTGGTATTTTGATACCAAAAAATATTGACGAAGAATAAAACATATGATACACTATCGTTACAAGGTTAAATAGGACTACAGTCCAAGGAGGTAAATACGATGCAAGGTAATAACAGAAAAGTCGATAGATTGTACTCCTTTTTCAATGCTATCAGAGGAAATAACACGCCAAGTGAATATGAGAGTACATTGGCAGTTTTAAAAAAAACGATGGATTTGCAAAATGCAGCGGTCGATGAAGATTTCAATCCATGTAAGTTAAATGATGAAGAATTATATGAACTTATGAGAAACGTTGCTGATGATTTTGGAGTTGTTAATCCGTTTCCGGATAAGGAACGCTTTTATGATATTTATAGAACACTAAAAAACTTTGAGGAAGTTACATGGACTGACATCATTGAATATGGTGATCCAAGATCCAAATTCAGAGTTCCAGAAGTGCTTATTGATGAAATGGAAAAGAACTTCATCGAAGGATTTCAGGAGGTACTTATTCCAGAAGCTGAGAAATTCTCACCTTGTTTGGAAAGGTTAGTTGAAGTACATGGTGATTCTCATTTTACACTGACAACAATGGATAGTTTCTACTACAAGGTTCTGACTGAAATGTTTAGTGACAACGAGATGGTTGATGTTAAGCAGACGAGTATTTATGAATATGAATTTACATCAGAAAAATTTGAACTTATTTTGGCTGTTCCGGTATTTGGAGTCCGAGATAAAGCAGATGAACATTCGACTTTTATCTGCAGAGAGTATGACATGATTGCAGCGGAGAATCTTGCATTGCATTTAAAGAGTGAGGGAATATTATCGATTGTTTTACCTGCGAAGATTACATTTGGCGGAGGAAGAGTAAAAGAACTTCGTGAATTTCTTCAATCGATGTACTGCATAAAGGAAATTGCTGACTTACCATCAGGGATATTCGAAAACACTGGTGTTAAAACATACTTACTAACAATTACTACGGGACGAACAGATGAGGTTACTATAAAGAGATATGTAACTGATACGGAAAATCCCCGTAAGGATGGAATAAGTAGACTGATAGTTCAGGATGATACATTTGTATTGGAAGATGAACTTACGGATATGGGGGATTGGAACGTCGATAGGATTTTCGAATCGCAGGATGAGGACTGGATTAAGTTTCAGGAATCAAATGTTAAAAAACAAGAATTAGGAACAGTTACATCAATATTTAGAGGTAAAGCAGTAAGTCATAAGGATCCGACAGGAAGCATCGGTGTTGTAAATATATCAAATATAGGTGAATATGAAATTGATTATTCTGGCCTTGATCATTTGGAAGAGGAAGAACGTAAGATCACTAATTATTTGCTAAAAGATGGTGACTTGTTGATCCCAGCGAGAGGGACTGCGATAAGGGTAGCAATCTTTAAAGAACAAGCTTATCCATGCATTGCTTCATCAAACGTAATTGTTATTAGAGCAATCGATGAGAGTCTTTCAACAACATACCTCAAATTGTTCTTCGATAGCCCACTTGGAAGAAAGATGTTGATAACAAGGCAACAGGGAACTTCAGTAATGAATATTAGCTATAAGGAGCTAAATAATATCGAAATTCCACTGCCTTCTATAGAAGAACAGAAGCAAATTTCAGATACTTATACGCGAGAATTTGAAGTGTATAAAAAAGCAATACAAGAAGCAGAAACGAGATGGAGTTCTGTTTTAGCAGATCTTCAAGGACGTATATAAAGAGGTGAGAGAATGAAAGATGAAAAAATACTATTTCATTATACAAGTTTAGATAAATTTAAATGTATTTTGAAATATGGAACCTTGAGATTCAAAGAAAGTACAACATCAAATGATGTAATGGATACTACATTACTTTTTAATGTTTTGAAAGAATATAAAGGAAATGAGCATAGTAATGAATCAATAGAAGCGGCAAGAAAATTTATACTTGATTATTATCAGAAATTTGCAGCTCAAAATCAACATATATCACTGGTATCTTGCTTCGCAGAGGAAGGAGATTCACGAATGCTTTGGGATGCATATACTATGAATCGTCCAAGTAATATTCCATGCAAATATGAGAAAAACAGATTTTGTTTTGATAGCGATAAGACTTATAACGGGGTTTGTATCGGGTTTAATAAAAAGAAGCTAGAAGAACATATTAAAACTTATGAAGGAAAGGTATGTGAAAGAGCATATTTATATCCGATTCAGTATGGGGTCGAGGCTGCAAAGAGACACTTAAATGATTGGTTTTTGGAAGTTTGCGCACAGGTTGAAGAACTGAGTAAAGATTCTGATCAGAATCAGGATCTTATTGCACCGATTGTAATACCGAGGATTTTTACGAGTGAACCTTGGATGGAGATAAAATTGAAAAAGAGTCTTGTGTTGCCAACAATTGATTTGATATCAAAGGTTGATGCTTTTTCTCCATTCTTTAAACATGAGTTTTGGAGCGATGAGAACGAAATTCGAGCTTCTTTATGTTTTCATAAAGAAAAGATACCAAAGATGGTTGAAAAGGCATCAGATGGGATGTATTTTGATATGCCAATAACAGCCGATTGTATTGAATATGTAATACTTGGTCCGGAATTTACATCAACAGAACTTAATGAAATTATTGCACAAACTGATTATAAACTTGATTTTGATACTATTGATAAGAGAGCGTCGATTGGAACAGGAATAATCAGAAGTAAATAGTAGAAAGGATTATCAAATGCTTGGAGCAATTATTGGTGACATTGTAGGGTCACGTTTTGAATGGAATAACTACAGGAATAAGGATTTTGAATTTCTTACTTATAAATGCTTTCCTACGGATGATAGCATCATGAGTTTGGCAATCGCACAGGCTATATTGGTAAGCAAACCAGATTACAGTGATTTGTCAAAAAATGCTGTTGAATGCATGCAGAGCGTTGGGAGAAACTATCCAAATTGTGGATACGGTGGAAGCTTTTATGAGTGGATGTTTTCAGATAATCCAAAGCCCTATAACAGTTATGGGAACGGAGCAGCAATGAGAGTGAGCGCCGCAGGTTTTGCAGCGACGTCTTTAGATGAGGCCGAGAAACTTTCAAAGATGGTTACCGAGGTAACTCATAATCATCCGGAAGGGATAAAAGGAGCTGAAGCAACAGCAATTGCAATTTATATGGCAAAATCCGGTAGTAGTATTCTGGAGATAAGAGATTATATTAATGCAAATTATTATCCGATGAATTTTACGTTGGACGAAATCAGGGATACATATAAGTTTAACGAGACTTGTCAAAATACAGTTCCTCAAGCTCTTCAGGCTTTCTTTGAATCAACGGGCTTCGAGGATGCTATAAGAAATGCAATATCGATAGGCGGGGATAGTGATACACTTGCAGCTATATGTGGAGGTGTGGCAGAGGCTTATTATGGAATACCAACAGATATTAGAAAACACGCATTGACGTTTTTGGATCAGAAGCTCATGCAGCTGCTAATATTGTTTGAAAATAAGTACCCTCCTATTATGGAAAAGAAACGTGATGACATGAGTGTGAGTATTAGACGCTCTGCTAAAAAAAAGGTGAAGACGGGAGGGCGAGAAAAAATGATACAGTCAGCTTCAGAAGTTGCGGACCAGGAATTAAAGGAATCCGAAGCTAACATAGAAGAGACAAAAAAGAATCAACTGTTTGCGCATTTGTATGAGGCATGCAATATTCTTCGAGGTCCTATTAATCAGGATGAGTTCAAGGATTATGTCACACCGATCTTGTTTTTGAAGAGAGTTAGCGATGTATACGATGAAGAAACTCAGGCGGCACTAGAAGAATCTGGTGGTGATGAAGAGTTTGCTGCGTTTGATGAAAACCATAGTTTTGTAATACCAGACGACTGCCACTGGGGGGATATCAGAAATGTAAGTCGGGATGTAGGGTTAAGTATTGTAAAATCTATGAATGGTATTGAGAGAGCAAATCCAGAAACTCTCAGTGGTGTATTTTCAAGCTTTGATGATGTTACTTGGACGGATAAATCAAAGCTCAGTGATGAACGTCTTAAGAATTTAATAGAGCATATGTCTAGTCTTAAGGTTGGAAATCAGAATTACAGTGCTGATGTAATGGGGGATGCATACGAGTATCTTATCAAGAAATTTGCAGATCTTTCAAAGAAAAATGCCGGTGAGTATTACACGCCAAGAACGATTGTTAAACTTATGGTAATGCTTATGGATCCAAAACCAGGAGACACAGTATATGATCCGGCGTGTGGAACAGGAGGCATGCTTATAGAGGCTATTCGTCATATTAATGATCGAAAGATGACATATGGACGAATTTACGGACAAGAGAACAATCTTTCAACATCTGCAATAGCAAGAATGAACTTATTTTTGCATGGAGCGAGTGATTTCAAAATTGCCCAGGGTGATACGTTAAGAACCCCTAAATTTATCGAACATAATCAGTTGATGAAGTTTAATTGTGTTTTAGCAAATCCGCCTTTTGGCCAGGAAAAATGGGGAGCGGATAGTTTTGAATCCGATAAATATGGACGTAATATATGGGGATGTCCGTCCGATTCAAATGCGGACTATGCATGGCTTCAGCATATGATAAAATCAATAAAGCCGATGGAAGGTAAAGTGGCTGTAGTTTTGCCACAAGGAGTTTTGTTTCATGGAGGAAAAGAAGGGGACATAAGAGAGCAACTGATAAAAAGTGATATGATTGAAGCAGTTGTTGCTTTGGCAGGTGGTGTATTTTACGGGACCGGTGTTTCCGCATGTATTATTTTCTTGAATAATCATAAAAAACCAGAACACAAAGGCAAGGTTTGTTTAATTGATGCAACCAAGATATATACTCCAAAGCGTGCACAAAATGAGATGGAAGAAAAAGATATACAAGAAGTTTATAAGCTTTATCAGGATTACCAGGATGTAGTTGAAAAGTGTAAGATCATTACAATTGGAGAGCTTGATAACGCGGGTAACACGCTAGCGGTAAATACTTACATTGAGAAGAAGAAGCAGAAAGTTGTTTCACCAGCTATAGTAAGAGAAAATTACTTTAAAGCGTTGGAGAATGTAAAGAAGGCAGAAAAAAAGATGAAAACATTGCTAGTAGAAGGAGGTTATCTAAATGAGCAGTAAAATTACGATAGATGAACTAGAAAAATACCTCTGGGGATCCGCGGTGTTGCTTCGCACACATGTAGATGCAGGAGCATATAAACAATATATTTTTCCGTTGTTATTCTTTAAACGTCTTAGCGATGTTTATGATGAAGAAAGTGAAAAGGTAAAAACGGAATATGGTGAAGAAGCCCTTGAATGGGATGAAAGTCATCAGTTTAAAATTCCGGATGGGGCTCATTGGAGTGATATTAGAAATGTTTCTCAGGATGTTGGTAAAGCAATTGCAGAGGCTTTCCACAAGATAGAGGCTGCAAATCCTGAGAAATTGCAAGGTATTTTTGGTGATGCGTCTTGGACAAATAAGAATCGTTTACCTGATAGATTACTTAAAGATTTAATGGAGCATTTTAGCTCAAAAACATTAAGTATTGAAAATTGTCCAGCAGATGAACTTGGGCAGGGATATGAATACCTCATCAAAAAGTTTGCTGATGATAGTGGGCATACTGCGCAGGAATTTTATACAAACAGGACCGTAGTAAATTTGATGACTGAAATGCTTAAGCCGCAACCAGGGGAATCAATTTACGATCCTACATGTGGAAGTGCTGGAATGCTTATTTCAGCGGTAGCGTACTTAAAGCAGCAGAATAAAGAGTGGCGAAATCTTGAAATTTATGGACAGGAAATTGTAACGCTTACATCCGCTATTGCCAGGATGAATCTTTTGCTTCATGGTGTGCAGGATTTTAAGATCGTAAATGCAGATACTTTGAAAACGCCGGCTTTTACTGATCACAACAAGTTGCAGCAATTCGATTTGGTGCTTGCAAATCCACCTTATTCCATCAAAAATTGGGATAGAACTGCATTTGAATCAGATAAGTATGGCCGAAATTTCTTGGGTACACCGCCACAGGGACGTGCAGATTATGCCTTTTTTCAGCATATTTTGAAAAGCATGAATCCTGTTACAGGACGTTGTGCCATTTTGTTCCCTCATGGAGTACTCTTTAGAGGTGAAGAACAAGAGATGCGAGAAAATCTT
>CAKRCJ010000128.1 GCA_934307185.1 uncultured Roseburia sp. | reverse complement strand
GTTGATAGCAATCCACAGGTATTTAACCGAAGAAAATATCCTCGTATGCCAATAGCAAACAAGTGTTCCATTCATCTGGAGGGAAATGCAGACACCTATACCGGACACATGGTAAATATCAGCGCAAACGGTTTTGCATTTGCTGTGCGCGACAATCTGTTTGCAAACCAGAAAGGTAAAAACCTGACGGTACAGATTGATAACTTCCCTATATTATCCGGTCAGACCTTACAGGGCTGTATCATCCGAAGCTCCCATAATGAGTTAGAATACATTATTGGATGCCGGATGCCGGAAGACCATGAAGACATTAAAGAATATGTAAGTAAAAATTATTCCGAATAATTTTTATTGCCATAAATAAAAAGGGACTGTTGCATTAAACATAATCCATACAATATATAACAGTAAACCATAGAGTTCATAGCTGCATATTGTAGGAAGCATGATTTTTGCGACAGTCCCTTTATTTAATAAAACATTTTTTATTCTGTTTCAATGCTGATTTTTCCAAGTCCGCATTCTAAATGTATATCCCCTTTTGCCTGTGCAGATACGATTTCACTTCCGGACGAAAACGTTCCAAAAAATTTTCCGTTCACTTTTACTTTTCCAAGTCCACAGGAAATATTGTAATTGTAATCACTCTCTTTTGCGGAAAGAAATGCCTCCACTTTTCCGACACCGCACTCTACCTTCATGTTCCGTTCCACAGCACCTCTGTAACTGCATTTTCCGACACCAACCTCAATCATCAGATTGCTGGTATGTACATTCTCCAATTTTGCTTTTCCTGCGCCAATTTCCACTTTCATGTTATCAGAGACTACTAACTGTTCCGCCTTTAATTTTCCGGCTCCGATTACGAGCCTCATATTATCACACCATAAACCCGGCTTTGGTATATTCGTTTCCCCTGCACCACTGGTTAACGATATATTTTTCAACCGTTTTTCTCCCGGAAGCATTACAACAATCTGCTCTAACTCATCCCCTTTATTTACTTTTACATTTTTCTTATAAAGAATTTCCAGGCATTCCCCTCTTTTTTCTGTGGAAAAAATATCGGTATCTCCGTCCTTTAAGATTACGGTAATGACATCTTCCCTGTCATTTTCCACAAAAATTAATTCTGCAGCGCCGATTTCCACATTCAATTCCGATATTTCGTTTTCATTAAATTCTCTTCTTACTGTTTCACCCATTTTTTTGTTCTCCTTTTCTTTTAGATAAAATATATATTAATTTCCCCAAAGTTTGCCTCGCCTTTTAATGTCAAAACATTACTGCTGCTTCCTTCATTCACCCCGTGAACTTTTACATTTCCACAGGTATGTCCGATTTGATTATCTGTTTTCCACTCTTTCGGAATATAAAGGTTTGTTTCTCCAAAGTTATTTTCCACATAAATTTTTGCCCTGCCGGACTGAATAATTGCATTGTCAAAATAAACGGTTAATGAACCAAAATTATTTTCCACATTTGCTTTGCTGAAATTATCTGAATTCACATATTTAATCATGGAACCGAAGTTATTCTCAATGTTAACCTTTTCACCATTATAGCTTTCTGTTTCTACTTCTTTCTCACCACTGTCGCTGTCATAGCTGAAAGAAATCGAAGGACCCTGTGCTTTTTTCTTAAAAATAAGAGATAAGCCGATGCTGCCAAGCAATGCTGCACCTAAGACTGTCCACGGTGTAATTGCTGTAATTCCAAGCGGTTCGTCATAAATGATACAGATGAATGCAATGGAAAACAAAATTTCCCAGAAATTCACGTTTTTGATACCATTTAAAAAGAGCCAGATAAAAAATACCGTTAGTAAAATACTAAATACACTGA
The DNA here is from genome assembly GCA_934307185.1 of uncultured Roseburia sp. Classification (GTDB taxonomy): domain Bacteria; phylum Bacillota; class Clostridia; order Lachnospirales; family Lachnospiraceae; genus Roseburia. The sequence continues at coordinate 4,637 of CAKRCJ010000128.1, read as the reverse complement.
TTTGCGGCATAATCCAAAGCTTGCTTACTACCACATAAACTGCTGCAAGGATGAAAAATAATCCCCATAAAATTTTTCCACTGTTTTTTCTTAATTTCATTGCTGTAACCTCTTTTCCTCTAATTTATTGACTAACGGTTTATAGTAATATCTTGAGACATAAACCTGTTTGTGTGTTCCTGCAAATGCCACCACGCTTGATGCTGTCAGATTTCTGCTGATAGAATAAATATGGCTGGTATTCACAATTGCAGATTTTGATATCCGCATAAAGCTTCCCGGCAAAAGCTCCTCTAATTCATACAATTTGTACTTTGTCTGATAGATGTTATCCTTCGTATGTGCATTAATTCCATCGCTGTCCGTCTCAAAAAACAGGATTTCATCGAGCGTCAGGTAATACTCCGTGTTCCCTTTGTAAAAAACAAACTTCTGCGAAGAATGAACGACCTCACTCACTGCCTTCTGCACTTGTGAAATCTGCTCTGTCAGTCCGCGACATCGGATGATTACTTCATCCTCTGTCAGCTCTCCGTCGATTTCGATTTTAATTTTCATAGCATTTTCTCTTTTCTGTTGCAGATAAATTTCTCTTTTTCCGGAAATACTACAACTTCATTTTCATAACTTCGTTTTGTCTTTCTGACTGAGTTAAGTATATGCGATGTCAAAAGAGGTGTAAATAGATTTTGGGTAAGTGGTAAGTTTTGGGTGGTAAGAAGTAAAAAGAGGCTGTCGCAAAAAACATAGCTCATACAATATGCAGTTATAAATTCTCTGATTTATAACTATATATTGTATGAATTATGCTAAATGCAACACCCTCTGCAATACTTAAATATTTTATTCTTTAATTTCTATAAGTTCTTTAATGCCTCTACACCATCTGCTAAAAATGACTGCTCAATCTCGAAAAACTTTCCTTCATCTGCTTTCTCAGCATAAGCCGGGTTGATTGGAAGCTTGCCGAATACCGGAATTCCAAGTTCTGCTGCAACCTCCTCTACATGGCTCTGTCCGAAAACATTGATTTTCTTTCCGCAGTCTGGACATTCCAGATAACTGAAGTTCTCTACCACTCCAAGTACCGGAATATGCATCATATTAGCCATATTGTAGGCTTTTTTTACAATCATCTGTACCAGCTCCTGTGGAGATGTAACAATGACAATTCCATCTACCGGAAGTGACTGGAATACAGTAAGTGGAACATCACCGGTTCCTGGCGGCATATCAACAAATAAATAGTCAATATCACCCCACACGGTCTCATTCCAGAACTGTTTTACCACGCCTGCAATAACAGGTCCTCTCCAGATAACCGGGTCTTCTTCATTATCCAATAATAAATTTACGGACATAATCTTTGTTCCGTTCTCTGCAACCATCGGAACCATACCGTCTTCTGTACCGTAAACCTGTCCGTGCACCCCAAACATCTTCGGAATGGAAGGTCCTGTAATATCGGCATCCATGATACCTACTTTATATCCAGCCTTGTTCATGGCACATGCGAGGGAAGATGTTACAAAAGATTTTCCAACTCCGCCTTTACCACTGACAACACCGATTACTTTTTTTACATTGGAAGCTTTATTCATTGGTTCTTTCGCAATCCCGCTTCCTCCCTTTGCCTTGCTTGGACATCCTTCGCAGCTTTCCTTGCTACAGGTAGATGCGCTGCTGCAACTGCTGTTTTCTGGCATTTTTACGCCCTCCTTTGTTTTTTCGTCTACCTTCTATTATAACTCATAAACATAATTTTTCCAATAATACTCAGAAAATACATAGTTCTTTTTCATGTACAAAATCATTAAAATCTATTCCTTAATATTGACGTCTGGCATCTTACCTTATAAAATTAAAAGTAGTGTACAAAAATTGTTCAGGGGAGTTGCTAAATGAAGTTTTTTTCAAAACCAATTGAAAATATCCGACAGGTTTACAATTATGAAAAAACAGTCCGCGAAGATATTCATGGCTTGCAGATTGTCTTAGTTGTTTTTGCCATTATAATGTTTCTTATTAATATCGAGAATTACAGGCTCGAAAAGTATCCAATTGCTACTGTCACTTTTCTTATCGGTATTATAAGTATTTGGGCTGTTTTCGTCTTAAATCATTACAAAGATGTGTACAAAGTTGCGCGCATTGCCGTTTTTCTTTTTCTTGTGCCTTCAGTTCCGATTATATTTGTCGGTGCAAATGACGGCTTTTCCCTGCTATGGTATCTCCTCATCCCTGTTATTACGCTTATTCTGCTTGGTATGCCGTTCGGTGTTCCTGTGTGCATCGGCTTTGGTTTTTATATAATGCTTTTCTTCTGGACACCGCTTCGAAATTATCTTTTTTATACTTACCCGCAGGACTATTGGTTTTTTTATCCGATTTTTTACTGGGGCTTTTGTCTTATCGTTGTTGTTATGGATATTTTTTATAAATCATACCAAATACGGCAGGCAGAAAATGAGCATGACTTAGAAAAAGAGGTTTTGGCTTCCATTGCCGGAACCCAGAAGCTTATGATTGACTCTGTCACTGCAATCAGTCAGATGCTTGATGAAAAAGACGGCTACACACAGCAACATTCAAAACGTGTTGCCGAATATTCGAAATTAATTGCGCAAAATATGCCGGGACAGACCTTTACCCCGGATGAAATATCTGCGATTTACCGGAGTGCCTTATTACACGATATTGGAAAAATTGCAGTTCCTGACGCTATTCTCAATAAACCTGCACGGCTTACCGATGAAGAATATGCGATTATGAAAAATCACACTATCTGGGGAAAAGAAATTCTCTGTGGTCTTTCCTTTTTACCGCAGGCAGACATTGGCGCCAGCTACCACCATGAGCGTTACGACGGCAGTGGATATCCTTACGGTTTAAAAGGAGACGAACTGCCGGAATTTGCACGTATTATCAGTGCTGCCGATGCACTTGATGCGATGAACTCCAACCGCTGCTATCGAAAGCATTGTGATAAAGATTATATTATCCATGAATTTGAAAAAGGTTCCGGCTCGCAGTTTGATGAAAAAATTGCCAGTATTGTAATTCATCTTATAAAGGAAGGACAAATTATTATCTAGCCTATGAACGCACATACAAAAGAAAACAAATCAAACATTCACTTTTTTGATGTTATCCTGTGTCCTTACGAGGATCAGACGCTTGCTTTCTATATGAAGCTTGCCTTTACATTTATATGGGCAATCAGTATTCCAAATGGATTGCTTTATGGTGCTTCCTCCGACTACATGATTGCCCTGGCTGTCATGGTCACAATTCTTATTCTGAATATGCTTTTCAGTCACATCTGTTACCGCAGGTGGATTGACTTTATAACCTATTTTATTTTATGTCTTCCGGTTTTTTATGTCTTTTTCCATGCAAATATCGGTTATTTCAGTGTGATGTTTTCGCTGATTTTTTCATGCGGCATCGTGTTTATTCTTGGAATACGAAGCAGCCTTATAATTAATCTATTTTCGTTCATTACAATAATAGTTTGTTTTCGTTTACACACTGACACCGCGACAAGGCTGCTCTATGGTGACAATATAGCTCTGCGCTTTCCTTACCTTTTCATCTGCTTTGTCGTGATTTCCTACTGTCTTATGTATATGATTCAACGCTTCTGGGTGGAAAAACGTCACAGAACACAGATTTTGGAAAAACGTATTTCTGATGAAAATAAAAAACTGGAAATAGTTTCCATGAATATTATGAATGCAATGATTCAGGCACTGGATGCAAAAATTTCCGGTGAAGCATCCCATTGCCGGAGTGTTGCCGGGTATGCAAAAGAAATTGCCACACGCAAAGGACTTAATAGCAGCCTGTGTAATGACGCTTACCATGCCGGACTGTTACATGAAATCGGAATGGTTGGTATTCCAGATGCCCTTATTCAGATTGATTCCTTAACCGAAGATGAATACTCCATTTTCAAAACTTATGTTGAAAAGGGGTTCCGTATTATAAATATGCTCCAGTCTTCTGAGGTAAATCCAGTTGCTGAGGCTGTGTTGTATCACAGGGAAAATTATGATGGAACCGGATATCCTGCCGGTCTGCATGGCAAGGATATTCCGCTTCTTGCAAGAATTGTAGCTGTTGCTGATTATGCAGACCGGCATATAAAACGGGGAGAACCACACGATATGGTAATAGAAAATCTTCTTTCCCTACAGGGGGTGCAGTTTGACCCGGAATGTACAAAGGTCATGATAGAAATTTTAAAAACAAATTGTTAAAAAAGCGTCTTCTATTAATTATAACGCAGCGCCTTCTTTAATGCCATGGAAATTGCAGTTCCTACTACAAAGCATACAATTGCTTCCACAACTCCATTTACACCAACAAATCCAAAGATAAATGGTAAGACTTTTGCCATACCAAAAGAGTCTCTCATAGTCGATGCAAACAATGTTACAAGTGTTCCCATAAAGAATGTTGTATTTAATATCGGGCAGCAAAGGCTGGCAATTGTCACAGATGCCGTCGCCGGAAGCTTGGTCTTACGAAGTCCTTTATAAATCAGACCCGAAAGCCATCCCATTAAAATTCTTGTCGGAACACATACCAGAAATGTAAAAAATGGATTTATTCCGAGCAGTAATGCTCCAAAC
>CAKRCJ010000127.1 GCA_934307185.1 uncultured Roseburia sp. | reverse complement strand
CCTGCAAGGTCAACCACAAGCTTCTGAATTTCAGTCTTTGTACCAACATCAATACCACGAGTCGGCTCATCCAGAATTAAAAATTCCGGGTCTGTTGCAAGCCAGCGGGCTAAAATCGCTTTCTGCTGGTTACCACCGGAAAGCTGACCAATTAAAGTCTCCCTGCTTGCTGTTTTAATCTGCAGTAAATCAATATATTTATCTGCAATTTCAATCTGTTTGCTCATTGGAATTAATTTAAACATTCCACGTTTTGCCTGCAAAGCCAAAATTATATTTTCACGAACAGATAAGTCGGCAATAATTCCTTCTGCCTTTCTGTCGTCCGGAAGAAGTCCCATTCCAAGGTTCATTGCATCAATTGGTGCATTAATTTTAACTTCTTTGCCGGCAACCAATAACTTACCTGTCTGATTTTTATCTGCTCCATATATGACACGCGCCAGTTCGCTTCGTCCGGAACCAAGCAATCCGGTCAGTCCTACGACTTCACCTTTATGTATCTTTAAGTCGAAAGGTTTAATTTTTCCTTTATGGCTCATTCCCTGTGCATCAATAAATACCGGTGCATTGGTGAAATCTTTTTTCTTCTCTGATTTTACAGCCGCAAGGTCATCAAAATCTTTTCCCATCATGGCTGCAACCAGTTTTACTCTTGGCAGCTCTTCGATTGGATACTCTCCGACAAGAGTACCGTTTCTTAGTACCGTGATACGGTCACAAACTGCATATACCTGCTCTAAGAAATGGGTTACGAATACAATTGCAACACCTTTTTCTTTAAGCTGTCTCATAAGTACGAATAACTTCTCTACCTCATGGTCATCAAGGGAGGAGGTTGGTTCGTCTAAAATTAATACTTTACAATCCATATCCACTGCTCTTGCAATTGCTATCATCTGCTGCAATGCAAGTGAATATTCTTCCAGATTTTTTGTTACATCAATATCAAGGTCCAGATTTTTCATAATCTTTTCTGATTTTGATGTCATTGTTTTCCAGTCGATTGCTCCTATTTTTGTTTTTGGTTCCCTGCCAATAAACAAATTCTCTGCGACACTTAAATTCGGGCAAAGATTTACTTCCTGATAAACGGTAGAAATTCCTTTTTTCTGTGCATCCAAAGTAGAATGATTTACTACCGGCCCGTCAATTCCGTCTACATGTATTTCTCCCGCATCAAATGCGTTAATACCGGTCAGACATTTGATTAATGTAGATTTTCCAGCACCATTTTCCCCCATCAGTGCCATTATTTCGCCTTTTCGAAGTGTAAGGTCTACATTGTCCAAAGCTTTTACACCCGGGAATGTCATGGTAATACCCCGCATGGTAAGTACAACATTATTATCCATAATACTCCACCCTTTCCTTAAAATTGGGAGAGACCACAAGGTCTCTCCCAGTTACACCTTACTATGTATAATTAGTACTGTGCATCAATGATATCCTGTGTTACAACTGTAAGATCCTGTTTCTCGCCATTTACTGTAATAGAGTCAAGAATGTCTTCGTTAACGAACCAGTGCTCAACCATGTAAACTTCTTTGTCAGGTGTCTCACCAGCCTGTAATTTCTGGATAACTTCTTCTACGAATGGAGCTGCAAGTGGGTTACACTCGAAGTCAGCATTGATATCACCAGACATTACATATTCAAGACCTGCGGTACAAGCATCAAAGGAAACTAAGATAACGTCTCCGTCTACACCATAAGAGATACCAGCAGCTTTCATTGCATCCATTGCACCGAATGCTTCATTATCATTCTGGCATACAACTACGTTGAACTGTCCTTCATAACTCTTAATGTAGGACTCCATAACCTCCTGTCCACCTGCCTGTGTGAAATCACCGGTCTGGGAATCAAGAATATTCCATCCATTTGCATCTGCAATCTCTTTAAATCCGTCTGTACGTCCAATCTGTGCGGAAGCACCGGTTGTTCCTTCAATTACAAGTACATTTACATCACTTATTCCTTTTGCATCTGTGTAAGCCTTTAACCACTCACCTGCTGCAAGACCTTCTGTTTTGAAGTTGGAGCCTACCCATGAAACATATTTGTCAGAGTCATCAATTGTACGGTCAATTACGATAACCGGAATTCCTGCTTCCTCACACTCTGTTAATACGGTATCCCATCCGGTTGATACGATTGGGTCAATGATAATATAATCAACGTCCTGTTCAATAAATCCTCTGACTGCCTCTAACTGTACGGAAGAATCCTGGTCACAGTCAACGAACTGAAGGTCGTATCCGTTCTCTGCTGAGAATACTGTCTGTGCTGAATTTGTGGAAGCGGTACGCCAGTCAGATTCATGTCCAACCTGTGCAAAACCAATTGTAATTGTGCCACCGCTTGCTGCTGCATCTGTTGCTGTATCATCTGTTGCAGCCGCATCATCTGTTGTTGCTGCGTCACTTGTTGCTGCATCACTTGTAGATGCATTGTCTGCAGAACTGCTGTCTGCTGCTGTATCACCACCACAGCCTGCTAATAATGTTGCTCCCATTGCCATACACATCAATACACTAACTAACTTTTTTTTCATTGTAAAAACCTCCCAAAGTTTTTATTAGATTTGGTTAATTCCTTAACCATGACCTAATTATAGCCTTGAGAGGTTTTAAAAAATACAGAATTGCTTCTGAAATAAGTATAATTTTTTACTAAATTATGAACGACTTATTCATATTTGGGCGAAAATTTTCGAAAAGGTGTAAATTTTTTTGAAAAAGTGTAATTTTTTATGTTGTTTTGCTCTCATATCTTGCCTGTGCCGGTATTCTTACCCAGATTTCTGTTCCCTCACCGTAGACACTCTGTACTTTCAAGCCATATTCTTTTCCATAGTGAAGTTTTATTCTCTGGTTTACATTGACAAGACCAAAGCCACCGCTTTCTTCCTTTTTCTCCGGCTGTCCGTTCTCTAGCATTGCGCGTACCTGCGCAAGCCTTTCTTCCTCCATTCCCATACCGTCATCTTTCACTTTAAAAATAATGACGTCCCTGCAATATTCGGCGGAAACAAAAATATGGCCGACGCCTCTTTTTTTCTTCACACCATGATATAATGCATTTTCCACAAGCGGCTGCAATGTCAGCTTTATCACTTCATATTGATATAATTCCTCCGGTATCGCTATCTCATATTCTAAAATATCCCGGTAACGGAACTGCTGTATTTCCAGGTAGCTTCTGATATGCTGTTCCTCTTCTTTTACCGTAATAAACTCTTTTCCTTTACTGAGCGTCGTTCTGAAAAAACTCGACAGCGAGGAAACCATTTTTACCACCTGTTCTGTGTCATTTGACTCTGCCAGCCAGATAATGTTATCCAGTGTATTGTATAAAAAATGCGGATTTATCTGCTCCTGCAGAACACGAAGCTCTGCTGCACGCAAATTCAGTTCCTCTGTATGAATATCCTCCACAAGCTGTCCGATTTCTTCTACCATCTGGTTAAAGCTCGCATTTAAAACGGAAATCTCATCTAAACCCTTATCCTCTGCGCGGATTTTAAAATCTCCGCTTCCTGCCGCCTCCGCAGCTTCACAAAGCTTTTGAATCGGCTCTGTAATTCCTTCCACAATCTTTCTGCTGATAGCAAATGCTCCAATCAGAATGAAAACTAATATAATGGTAATTACTGTAATTGCCCGCTCAACATCCTGCCGGATACCGACTCTTAATTCTTCCATGTTCGTCGTTTCATAATAGATATAATACTGTATCTGCTCCTGTATTAAATCTGTCAGAACACGGATATTTAAGTCCAGACGCTCCATATTCGTCTCATAAGATCCTGTCACAAGCGCATCTGCCTCAATTTCTTTTACGCGGTCCTCTAAGGTATCTAAGCTTTTGAGTATTCCTGACAGTCTGTTTTTTGCATATTCTGAATCTGCCTCCGCCAAAAGCTCGCCAAATACTGTTCTTGCCTCTTCTATCATTTTATGCGGCTGCTCTGTGTCGACTAATTCTTTCGCCCGTTCGGAATTGACTACAATAATATACATTACATAGTCCATATCCTCTTTAAAATTGATATTATAAGTGTTCGCTTTTGTTATTTTTTCCACAATCCCATCATATTCTGAAGATATTTTATTTGTCATGACGAGAAGATAGGCAAGCAGTATTGTAAGCGGGAGCAGACATACTAAAAGAAGCAGATATAGTCTTTTTTTCAGCGAAAATCTTTTTTTCACGAATATTTCCCCTTTTCTTATACCCTGTTACGATATTCGCGTGGTGTACAGCCCTGTGTTTTTTTGAACAGATTACTAAAATAATGTGCATCACGGTATCCGACTTCAAATGCAATATCTGTTGCTTTCATTCCGGTCGTGCGAAGCAGTTCTTTTGCCTTTTCCATTCTTATTCTGGTTAAATATTCTACAAATGTCTCTCCTGTTTCCTGACCAAATATGGTACTGAAATGATTCGGGCTTAAATTTACTTCTGCTGCTACTGTATTGAGCGAAATCCCGTCTTTTTCAAAATTATCGTTTATATATGCTTTCGCCTTAAGCATAGTGCTTTCATATTTATTATCTGCCGCATTTTCCCGCAATTCGATTACTGTTTCAAATAGTTTTTTTATGTAATCCTTTGTCTGCTCAATGGAAGACAGATACGCCGCCATATCCTTTGCATCTCCGCAGCGTTCTACAAGGTCCTGTCCTTTGTATCCGCTTTTTTCCAGCACCGAGACTGCCACTACATATAAATCCATCATGACATACTGGCGCAGCAGAATTGACTGTACATTTGCATTTCCAAGCTTCAAAAAATAGGTCTCCACAAAATCTGAAATTTCTTCCTTCGTTCCAGTGTATAAAAATTGTTCCACCTGTTTGCGGTTCATACCGGAAATGTTTAATTCTCCAAGCTTTACATCTTCTAATATCTCCGGAGGAATTTCGTCTTTTGGTTCCTCCTTTAATATCTGGTTTTTCTCCACAGAATATCTTTTGGAAAAGCAGAGATTTGCCTTCTCATAACATTGCTGCAGCTCGGAAAAACGCTCTACCGGTTTTCCAAGTGCTGCGACATAGGAAAGGCTTTTTTCAGCAGCAAAAAAATCCTTTAACTGATTTGCCACATTCTCCGTAATCTCTTCCACTGTGATTTCGTCAGTTCCTTTCAGCACAAAATCATACTCTGCCCGGCTCTGCTTTGCGATGATAATATTTTCTGTTTTATTGGATAGCTCCTCTAAAATTTGTTCAAATTTTTTCTGCTTTTCGGTAAGACCTACTTCATTCTCTTCATCAAATACCTGCAAAAGCATGACATTATAGTGGTCTGCTGCAAGTTCTATTCCTAATTCTTTTGCTTCCTTCAAAACCTCCGCAAAAGAATAACGGCCGGAAACAATATGCCGGAACAGTCTTTGTCCTGCTGCAAGCTTTGTGTCCGGCGCTTCTCCTTTATTGACTCTTTTGGCGCGTTCCGCTTCTATCTTCTGTCCAACTCCTTTGATTACTTTGATAAGCTCTGCACCAGAAATCGGCTTTAAGAGATAGTCTGTAATTCCAATCTCAATTGCTTCCTTGGCATAATCAAATTCATCATATCCGCTTAGCAGAATAATTTTTGTATCCGGCAGCTCCTGTTTTACCAGACGGCTTAACTCCAGTCCGTCCATAAATGGCATTTTAATATCCGAAATCAGGATATCCGGTTTTGTTTTCTGAATCATCGGATACGCCAGTTCCCCATCGCTGGCATCCCCAACAAATTCAAATCCTTCTCCCTCCCAGTCGATGTTCTTTTTTATGCCCTCACGCATAATAATTTCATCTTCTACCAAAAACACTTTTAACATATGAACCATTCCCCACAATATATTTTACATCTGTATTTTACTTTGCCACGAGAAGTAAAAAAAGTAAAGGGATTTTTTATCTTATTCTAATGCCGGATTGAAATATGCGATTTTGTACCCATGTTTCACTAAATGTTCCGCCGCCTTATGTTTCGATAAATGTTCCGCCGCCTTATGTTTCGATAAAATCGAAATAATGTCCACCAGATTGTTTCGTGAACGAAAATGCTTGGAATTGGGTAAAAAGAAACCCCTGCAAACCAGTGTTTACAAGGGTTTCGAGTGTTCTGATTATTATCGTTTGCTGAACTGTGGAGCGCGACGAGCTGCTTTGAGACCGTATTTCTTACGTTCTTTCATACGTGGATCACGTGTTAAGAATCCAGCTTTCTTAAGAACTGGTCTGTAATCAGCGTCTACTGTAAGTAATGCACGAGCGATACCATGTCTGATAGCTCCAGCCTGTCCTGTGTATCCGCCACCTTTAACGTTTACTAAAACATCAAATTTATCAACTGTCTCTGTAGCAACTAATGGCTGACGAACGATAACTTTTAATGTCTCTAATCCAAAATATTCATCAATGCTTCTTTTATTGATTGTGATTTTACCTGTACCTGGTACTAAATATACTCTGGCAACAGATGATTTTCTTCTTCCGGTTC
>CAKRCJ010000126.1 GCA_934307185.1 uncultured Roseburia sp. | reverse complement strand
GGTAGGGATGAGGTAGCGAAAGCAATTGGAGTGAGTGTGTCAGCAATCGCTATGTATGAGAATGGAGAGAGAATTCCAAGAGATGGAATTAAATTAAAAATTGCAGAATATTATCATAAAAGTGTACAGGAAATTTTTTTTGATTAAAAATGTCACATATAGTGACAGTACGGAGGGTGACAATATGAACAAATCAAGATTTATGACACCACAAGAAAGAGAAGCGTACCGCATCGGATATGAACGTGGCAGACAGGAAGGACTTAAGAAAGCGTCATTGCTCATTCAGTTGGTGGCATCAGATAGTAACGATTTTAAGGAGAGTATTCTCCAGAGCAGCCAAGAAGCTGTTGAGATGATAAGAATTCTTACAGGGAAAGGCGAGCAAAATGAGTGATTTAATTAACATCGACATGGACGCACAGACAGTTTCAGCAAGAGAGTTACACGAAAAATTGAATATTGGAACAAGATTTAACGATTGGTTTCCACGTATGACAGAATATGGATTTGTAGAGGGAACAGACTTTTACTCAAAAATGAGTAAAACCGAGAATGGTGGTAGACCATCAACAGATTACGAAATTTCCATAGACATGGCAAAACAGATTTGCATGATTCAGAGAACACCAGAGGGTAAAGCAGTGCGCCAGTACCTCATTGACTTAGAGAAAGCGTGGAACACACCGGAGCAGGTATTTGCCAGAGCATTAAAGATGGCAGACCAGACAATCAGCAGTTTAAAAGACAGATGCAAGTTTCTTGGTGGACAGGTTGTGGAACAGCAGAAAGTTATCGAAGAGCTTCAACCGAAAGCATCTTATTATGACATGATTCTCCAGTGCAAAGATTTAATTGCCACTACAGTCATTGCAAAAGACTATGGAATGTCAGCAAAGAAGTTCAATATTATGCTTTACAATATGGGGATTCAGTTTAAGCAGGGAGATACATGGGTTCTTTACTCGAAGTATCAGGGGAATGGATATTTAAAAGTGAAAACGCATAATTATCCAGATTCTGAAGGAGTGCAGCATTCCAAAGAGCATTCTTATTGGACACAGAAAGGACGTCTGTTTCTTTATGATTTTCTCAAACAGGATGGTATTCTTCCATTAATTGAAAGAGAACAGGTGGCGTAAGGGATAGCGGAGCATAGAAGATACCACAACACCAGTTCAAAAGAAGGGAGAGTAAGAAAAATGGAAAATCAAAAAATCATCATTGTTTCAAATGGCAGAATAACAGAGGTTATGGTTGATGGAAAATTATATGACAGAGTTGCGGCGGTGAAATTTATGCATCGTGGCGGAGAACTTATTGATTTTGAAATGACAGGTAAACCTATTCCGATGGTAGATAATATTCCATCACATCGAATGGGGTTCATGAAAAAAATTGAAGAATTTTCAAAAGAGCAGGAGGGAGAGGAAAAAGTGAAAGAAGTGGAAAAATTAAAGGTATTATGTCAGCCAATTGCTGAATGGTTAGAAAAGAATTATGACCCGTACACGCAAGTGAAAATTACAAGTGACAATATTGAGTTGGTGCAGAAAACAGTCGGAATTCCATTAAAAAGGGCGGATGACGTAGAAATCAACCGCCCAATGCATTAAACACGACGATAGTTATGGATTTTATCAAGTCGTGATAAAGCAGAACCGAGGGATGGAGAATTTAAAAAGTTTTGATACTCGGATTGAGAGACACCGTAGTATTGATAAACAGCGCCATTATGGAACTGGACTTCCATAACATCATTTTCCCAACCGACATTTGCAATTCTGCTTGAAGAAACAGGCTGACGAACCATGACATATACCTCCTTTGTAAAACTCGGACGCGGCAACGTCCTGTAAGGAGATTGTACCACAGATGTAAGAAATATAAAAGAAAGCAGGTGAGAAAGATATGACATTAGAAGATTATGCAGGTGAAAAGCAATCAGAAAACGAACTGGTTGAACAAATTGCGAGAAAAATAGTCACTCAAATGCAGCTCCCAGAATTTGGAATAGGAGCCGTCCCGACAAGCGTTGCGGCAAGAGTGATGGGAAAGTCAGAAGCATATGTAATAAGTGGATTGGAACAAGGCTGGCTTCCGTTTGGAGCATGTCCTAAAAATAGTTCTAAGCGTAATCCATATATTTCACCAAAACTTTTTTGGGAATACACAGGGTATGTATGGAAAGGCGGAGAAGAGTGAAACAAATAAGTTACATATTAATGACAATCGGCGGGACAGTAACAGTCCTTGGAGCAATGTGTGATGCGGAAGGCATTTATTATAGCTTCTTAATTGCTGCAATCGCAGTAGCGTTATTTTTTGTGATTACAGGTATGTGGCTGTATGAGATAGATGCCAAGAGAGAGCAGAAACGCAGAACTAATTATTACAGTGGCAAAAAGAAGGACAAGCTTGACGCTGATGTTGAGTTCCTTGGGGAATTTGAGGACAAAAAAATAGCACCCTGATAACTTTGGCGAGTACAGGTGCTATTTAAACCGTGGAAATACAAAAGTATTTCTGCGTTCATTATAGCAGAAAGAGAGGAAAAAGCAAATGGATTGCAGTATAGAAATGAAATTGCAGGCAATTGACAAGATGATTGCTATGCGGGAGCAATTGGCTGCCATGCAGGACAACCTCGGGATGAACAACGGTTTTTCCCTTGATGATAAAATCTTGTTTTACAGACTGGACGATTTAAAGGAATTATCAAAAGCGACCGGAAATGAAATACATGAAACAGGGCATGTATCAGATGTTGGATATGTAGAGGTTGCCTTTGAATATAAGGAAGTTGTATTTCATACATATCTTTCCCCAAATGAATACAAGGCATATAAGGATGGGGGAGGGACTTTCTCACAGATATGAAGGATAGTTACGATTTTTGGAAAGACAGGGACCAAAGCCAGGAAGAATGGCTTGAACGTAGACCGAAATGTATTTGCTGCGGGGAGCATATTCAGGAAGATTTTGCAGTGCAGCTCCGAGGGGATTATTACTGTGACAGATGCCTGGACGATATGAGAGTATCTATTGAAGATTGAGAGGTGAATTTCATGGAAAATAATTATCTAAATGCAAATGAAATCAGTTGCAGAGTACAGCAGATTTCAGAAAAAGGATTGTCCTTGCTGTTATATGTCACTTCCAGAGATGGGCAGAAAAGACTTGATGAAAAATATGGACCGCTTGGATGGCAGGACAGGTATGAAGTAATCGACGGAGATTTATATTGCATTATTTCTGCATGGGACAAAGAAAAGCAGATGTGGATTTCCAAGGAAGATGTTGGAACGGCTTCTTATACGGCAAAAGAAAAAGGACGGGCATCAGACGCATTTAAGAGGGCATGTGTAAAGCATGGTATCGGAAGAGAATTATATACTGCACCGTATATATGGATACCGGCAGCCAATTGTCATATTAAAACAGATAATAATGGAAAATCTTCTACACGAGATAAGTTTTTTGTAAATCTTATTAAATATTCATCGGATGGCAAAATTGATGAATTGGAAATTGTAGACCAAGATATGAACATTGTATTTAAACAATATCCTTCACAAAAGATTGATGATGTTAAATATCAAGTTTTGCTCAAAAAACTTGAGGAAGCAAATGTATCGATGGAAATGATTGTGGAGCTGTTTCATGTTAATACATTGCAGGAACTTGATATTAACCAGTGGAATAAATGCATGAGGAAACTCGAAGTCACGATTGCAGCAAATGCTGGGAAAAAGGGTGATGCATAATGCACGCACTTGTAAAAATAAACAAATATAAAGAAACACAAAGTGGTACGGACCTTATTGTTTCTGTTCCCGACATGCAGATTGGAGATATGCTGCAGCGAAAGAGAATATCAAATGCAGAAATCCGGTTTGATGACGGCAGACATATATCCGCAGAACAGAGGAAAAAAGCATATGCCACAATAGGGGATATTGCAGACTGGACAGGATATTTGCCAGAAGAAATGAAAGAGATACTTAAGTATCAGCATATGATACGTACAGGTGATGCGTATTTTAGCCTTTCTAACTGCTCATTGGACACAGCGAGGGAATTTATCAACACGATACTGGAATTTGCCCTAGAGAACGGAATACCGCTTTCTGACAATGCGATAGACCGTACAGATGATATAGGAAGATACCTTTATTACTGTCTGGTGCATAAAAAATGTGCTATCTGCGGAAAAGATGGAGAAATTCATCATGAAGATGCTATTGGAATGGGAAATGACAGGACAAAGATAGATGACTCTAATTATAAAAAAATCTGTCTCTGCCGCATGCATCACACAATAGCACATCAGATGGGAGTAATACGGTTCCGGCAGGCTTATAAGGTCTATGGAATTGTTGTAAAGGATTTATAGGTTGAAACACCTTGCCAGACGGCAAAAAGAAACATATTCATGCAGAAAATAATATATCACAAATTATTGAAAGCTATGTTTCCCGGTGCTGTTATGGTGCCGGGAGGAAGGAGAAAAACTTGGAAGAATTAAAAGTTACAGAATATAGAGATATGAGAGTGCTGACAACGCAGCAGATTGCGGAAGCGTATGGAACAAACACAGATACCATAACGAAAAATTTTAATGGAAACAAAGATAGATATGTTGAGGGAAAACATTTTATTTGTCTGGAGGGAGAGGATTTAAAGGATTTTAAGACGACCGGACAAATTGACCGTTCGTTAAAAATTAATAAATTGTATCTTTGGA
This sequence comes from uncultured Roseburia sp., assembly GCA_934307185.1. Lineage (GTDB taxonomy): Bacteria > Bacillota > Clostridia > Lachnospirales > Lachnospiraceae > Roseburia. The sequence continues at coordinate 1,763 of CAKRCJ010000126.1, read as the reverse complement.
CAAAGAAAGGTGCTTTCCTTCATGCAAAATCTTTAAATACGGATACAGCCTGGGAAGTGTATGACCGCCTGGTAGATTCTTATTTTGACCACAGCAGCCTGTTGGACGGCATGTCACCGGAATTAAAGGCAGCATTAATTGTTGATAAACGCGTAACGAAGGTAGAACACAGAATTGACCATATTGAAAATGATATGCCACTCTTTGGTGCAGAGTCGGACGAACTTTCCGCACATGTCAGACGTAAGGCTGTGGAAATGCTGGGCGGCAAGAAATCAGAAGCTTACAGGGACACCAAAGTACATAAAAAAGTATTCAGCGACATTTACAATCAGTTGAAACGTGAATTTGGTATCTATGACGATGAAGGAAAAATGAAAAGTTACAAGGCTCTTAAGAGAAAGAACCTTGCAGATGCACACGAATTTGTTGATTGTTACACGCTTCCGGCATATCTGGCAGAGCAGATTAGTGACTGCAATGCACAGATAAGAATGGACGGTGATGCAGATGGAGTATAAATTCACAATACCTTTGAAACCAATCACAAAAAAGAACAGCCAGAGGATAGTTAAGAATGCAGCAGGGAGACCAATGATAATTCCGTCGTCCGCATATAAGAAATACGAAAAGCAGTGCGAAAAATTTATGCCGGACATCGAAACAATTGATTGCAGGGTAAATGTGAAAGCCGTGTATTATATGCAGACAAATCATAGAATTGACCTCACAAACTTACATGAGGCATTGCATGATATTTTGGTGCATTATGAAATCCTTAAGGATGATAACTGTAAAATCATTGTTTCCACTGATGGAAGTTATGTAGATGTTGACAAATGGCATCCGCGAACAGAAGTGACAATATCGGTATTGGAAACGGGGTGATTGCTTGGCAGATAAAAACAGTTTTGTCATGTACACAGATTATCTGAAACATGTACAGAAGCTTAGCATGGAGCAGAGAGGGGAGCTTTTTACAGCAATCCTCTGCTATGCTTCCGGTGAAAATCTTCCAGACCTTGACCTTGCAACGGATATGATTTTTGGCGTGATACAAGAGCGAATTGACCGGGACACAGCTCTTTATATGGAAAAGATACAAAAAAGAGTTGAAGCCGGTAAGCTTGGTGGTTTAGCAAAAGCTAGTAATGCTAAACAAAATGTAGCAAATGCTAGCAATGCTAAAAACAGCGTAGCAAACTTAGCTGATAATGAATATGTAAATGATAATGATAATGTAAATATAAACACTATGTGCAAATCTGCCGAAGCAGATGCACTGTTTGAACGATTGTGGTCCATTTATCCAAACAAGAGAGGAAAAGGACAGGTTTCAGAGGCTAGTAAGAGGCGTTTACTTGATATTGGCTTTGATGAATTTCAAAGAGCTATCGACCGATACAAGGCGGACCTAGATAACGAAACCTGGAAAAAACCACAGAACGGTAGCACGTTTTTCAACAGTGGGTATGTAGATTATCTGGATGATAATTATGTTTCGGTAGAAAGTACATCACAGAAGAAAACAGGATTTAATAACTTTGACCAGCGCCAGTATAACTATGACAATCTGGAACGTAAGCTGTTGAATTCAGAGCCAGGGAGGAATTAGCTTGGGGACAAAAGAAATGATTAAAACGAGCGTAAGGTATTGCAGAAAATGTAAATACGCTTATAAGCACAGTAACACGGACATTATCTGCGGATACATGGTTCAAACAAAAAAGAGACGGGGTTGTCCGGTAGGGATGTGCGATAAG
>CAKRCJ010000125.1 GCA_934307185.1 uncultured Roseburia sp. | reverse complement strand
ATGGGGAACAGGAAAAACATCTGTGATTAATATGGCTATAAATGAAATAGAATTTTTAGCAGAAGGTGAAGAAAATAAGCCGTTAATTATAAAATTTGCCCCTTGGAATTATTCAGATAAAGATAATTTAATCAGTATATTTTTTCAAAATTTGAAAAATAAAATTAGGATGCAAAAAAATGAAAATGTGAAAAAAGATGTAGGAAAGGCATTAAATGATTATGCAGGGGCATTTGATGCATTAAATTTAGTTCCAGGATTTGGTCCGGGCATAGCAGCTATATTAAAAACATTTGCACGAGGTTTTGGCAAAGATTTGATGCAAGGAGCAGATTTGGATCAAACAAAAGAAAAACTCAGAAAAGCTTTAATTAAAGCTAATACAAAAATTATAATCATTATAGATGATATAGATCGACTAACAAATTCTCAGATTCGTGATGTATTTCAGCTAGTAAAACAAGTCGCAGATTTTCCTAATGTAATATATGTATTGGCAATGGATAGAGATGTTGTCGGGAGAGCGCTGACGGAAGTTCACAACATTGACGGCAATGAATACTTGGAGAAAATAATTCAAGTTCCGTTTGAAATACCGGAATTACGTAGATCAAAATTGAATGAGATTTTCCTTTCAAGGCTTAGTCAAGTTGTAGATGATATTCAAAATAAACTTGTACTGGATGATGAATATTGGAGCCATGTATTTCGAAATTGTATAGAACCGTATATTAATACATTAAGGGATGTAAATAGAGTAATTAATACGTTTCAGTTCCGTTACGGAGCTATGTATCATGAAACTTCATTTGAAGATATGATTGCGATAACAACGATTGAGGTATTAGAGCCCCAATTGTATAGCTGGATTGGCGGTAATAAGGAATCAGTATGTGGAGGTTTTATGCATGGATTAGCTGTAGGTAGTGGAAATAAAATAGATTATCGTAAACAATATAGTGAAGAATTTGAAAAAATCGGAATTAATTCAGAAAAGGCAATAAGTTTTGTATCTACGCTGTTTCCTGTTTTTGCGAAAGATGTAAAAGAGCATCAATATAGTTACCGTTCAATATCTAATATAAGGGAGAAAATGCGAGCAGCATGTGAAGAAAGATTCGAATTATATTTTATGTTTGATTTGGACGATATAAAAGTTCCGAGAAGTGTAATTAATGCTTGTATTTATAAATTTGATGAAAGTGAACTTACTGCATGCATGAGAGATCTGAATAAGCAGGGCAGTATTGTATACTTTTTGGATGAAGTGGGAGCATTGATTGATAAAATACCAGATAACAGATTAGGTATAATTGCTTCTGCTATGATGAGTGTTCAAGGTGAATTTCAGAGTGATGACCGTCAGGTAATATTTATGATGCCGGCAATTGATAAAGCTGAATATTGCGTAATTGGTATGATTGAAAAACTAAGAACAGAAGAAGAACGTTTTGATATTATAAGTTCAATAGTTGAAAATGCTAATTTTACTAATTTAGGTACTGCTGCGCATATAATCAATAGAATCGAACTGGCATATGCTAGATTAGCGGGAAAGTCAGAAGACAGAGAGGACCAAATAATTAGTTTAGAACATTTACTTGCATTAGAGAAGATATATGTATCAAAAGTATGCAATATGTCCCAATTAGATTCTTTTATATATAGTAATAAGTTTTATATGCTGTTCTATCTTTGGAAATCTTTTGACAAAAATGGAGCAAACAACTATGTAAAAAATTTATTTTCGGATGATATTCATAAAATTAAATTTGTTTGTGCTTTTGCTGGCAAATGGCACGGAACAGGCGGCAACGGATGGAGCTTCAATTCTGAAAATTATTCGGAGTACATTTCAAATGAAGAAATATATAATATCATTCAGGAATACGATAAAACTAAAATTGATAATTTTACTGAAGTAGAGCAGATTAAAATAGCATCATTCATTTTAAATTATGATAAAAGTGATATGTACCATGTAAATGAAAATGATGCATTGAAACTTGTAGAAGAGTGGAAAATGCCTAAGAAATAATGGTTAAAATGTTAAAGATATGGGATGTCATGGTATAAATATTTTCAAGCATTTAATATTCTATTCGATAAGTTTTTATGAGATAATTATTGAAGAAAGTTGATGATATTTGCTTGCTAATACAAAATATGATTTATCTATATTAGCAGTTAAACATAGAACAATATTTTTCAGGAGAAGTATAAAATGAGCGGTAATGATTTAATTACAAATGTTGGTAAAAATTCCAATGATACGGCAGCTCTTATATGGTCTGTTGCTGATGACCTTGTAGGAGCTTATAAGCCGCATGAATACGGTTTAGTGATTCTGCCTATGACGGTTATAAAACGATTTCATGATTGTTTGCTTCCTACTCATCAGGCGGTTCTTGATACATATAAAAAAGTTGAAAAGTTGGCTGTAAAGGACGGTTTCCTGCGTAAAGCGTCGGGTTATCAGTTTTATAATACAAGCCCGTTTACATTTAAAACATTGATTGCCGATCCTGAAAATATTGTTGATAATTTCAAGGCATATTTGAATGGTTTTTCTGATAACGTACAGGATATCCTTGCTCGCATGGACTTTGAATCTCAGATAAAGCATATGGAGGAAGCAGGACTTCTGTATCAGGTAATTTCTGACTTCTGTACAGATAAAGGTGATTTTTCACCTGAGAAAATCAGTGCGGTTGATATGGGATATGTATTTGAAAACCTTGTTCGTAGATTTTCAGAATCGTACAATGAAGAAGCGGGAGCGCATTTTACAAGCAGAGATATTATATATTTGATGGCTGACCTTCTTATAGCAGGAGATGAGTCTGCGTTTACAGAAGATGGAATATCTAAGACCGTGTATGATATGACGATGGGAACATCTCAGATGCTTACTTGTATGGAAGAAAGACTGGAGCAGATGGACAAAGATGCGGACGTTACTGTATTCGGTCAGGAGTTTAATCCGTTTACATTCGGTATAGCAAAGGCTGATATGCTTATCCGCGGTGGTGATCCTAACAATATGCAGTTCGGTGATACACTATCTGATGATAAGTTCAGCGGATATAAATTTGATTACATTATAAGTAATCCGCCGTTCGGAATACCATGGAAGCGCGAGGAAAAGGAAGTTACTGCAGAATTTAAGAAAGGTGAAAGCGGCAGATTCAAGCCGGGATTACCGGCAAAGGGTGACGGACAGCTTCTGTTTATGCTGAATGGTCTTGCAAAATTAAAAGATGACGGCCAGATGGCGATTATACAAAACGGTTCCTCGCTGTTTACAGGCGATGCCGGTTCCGGTCCTTCTGAGATTCGCAGATATTTGATTGAAAATGACTGGCTGGATGCAATAGTGCAGCTCCCCAACAATGCTTTTTATAATACGGGAATTGCTACGTACATATGGATTGTGATGAAGAATAAGCCCGCAGCGCATGAAGGAAAAGTGCAACTTATAGACGCATCTGCATGCGCTTCAAACAGACGTAAGAATATCGGTGAGAAAAAGGTAGATATCACAAAGGCTTGCCGTGACTTGATAATTGAAGCATATGGCGCTTACTCGGATGGAACATACAATGGCGTTGATGAAAATAGCAATAATATTATTGTTAAAAGTAAAGTCATGGATTCTATTGACCTCGGTTACAACAAAATTGTAGTGGAAACACCACAACTGGATGAGGATGGAAATATAGTCATGAAGAAAAATAAGCCTGTTGCTGACACATCAAAACGTGATACAGAGAATGTACCGTTATCGGAAGATATTGACGCATATTTTGAACGTGAAGTTATTCCGTATAATCCTCATGCTTGGATTGATAAATCTAAGACTAAAGTAGGATATGAAATTCCATTCACCAGAACATTCTATGAATATAAGCAGATTGAGCCATCAGATGTGATTGCTGCTCGTATTGAAGAACATGAAAAGAGTTTGATGGCGAAACTACATGATCTGTTTGGGGGTGAATAATTATGAAAACTGTAATTAGACCTGAAACAGAAATGAAAGATAGTGGTCTTGATTGGATTAGATATATTCCTGAAAATTGGAATAGCATGCCATTAAAAAAATATTTTCAGTTTGGGAAAGGCTTACCAATTACAAAAGCGGATTTAACAGAAATTGGTGAAAAAGTAATCAGTTATGGTCAAATTCATGCAAAGTTTAATACAGGAGTATCTGTAGATGATAGGCTTATTAGATTTGTTACAGACAATTACAAATTAACAAATTCAAACTCTTTATGTTCAAAAGGAGATATTATTTTAGCGGATACATCTGAAGATAAAGAAGGATGTGGTAATGCTGTATATATTGATTGCAATGAGAAAATATTTGCAGGATATCATACAATAATTTTAAAATCAACAAAAGATAATAAATATCTTGCTTATTTGATTCAATCTGATTCTTGGCGAAGTCAAATACGAACGAGGGTTCATGGTGTTAAATTGTTTAGTATTACGCAAAAAGTATTAAATCAATGTACAATTATTTTACCACCATTACATGAACAGCAGATGATTGCTGATTATTTGGACAAAACTTGTTCCAAAATTGATGAGGTTGTTGAAGAAGCAAATGCAAGTATTGATGAATATAAGAAACTGAAACAATCTGTAATTTTTGAAGCAGTTACAAAAGGCATTGATAATAATGTTAATATGAAAGAATCTGGTATTGAGTGGATTGGTAAAATTCCGTTTGATTGGAGCATTGCTAAAATTAATCATGTTGCTTGGACAACAAGTGGAGCAACCCCTTTAAGAAGTAAAGAAACGGAGTATTATGATAATGCAGTAATAAGATGGGTTAAAACATTAGATTTGAATAACGGTCATATAACGGATAGTTCTGAAAAAATAACAGAAACTGCATTAAAAAATTCAAGTTGTTCTATTATGCCAGTTAAGACTGTATGTGTAGCTATGTACGGTGGTGCAGGAACTATTGGAAAATCAGGTATTTTAGATGTTGAATGCGCGACTAATCAGGCAATTTGTTCAATAGTATCTAATGAAAAAGTTATTAACCCTGATTATTTGCATTATGCAATGATGGCTGTACGAAAATATTGGATGAAATATGCTGTTGGAACTAGAAAAGACCCTAATATAAATCAACAAATTATTGCACAGATGCGTATTCCTGTTCCACCGCTGTCTAAACAGGATATTATTGTAAATCATTTATATAAAATGACTGATAAATGCGATTCACTTATTGCTGAAAAAGAATCTCTTATAAATGACCTTGAAGCATACAAAAAATCACTGATTTACGAAGTAGTAACAGGAAAAAGAAGGGTGGTATAACTTATGGCAGAAAATGAAAAACAGTTTGAATCTGATATCGAAGCCTTTCTTATATCACCTGCCGGAGGATATGAAAAATCAACAGATGCCGGATATGCTTCATCTAAAGAAATGGCTTTAGATATAAATACATTAGTAAGTTTTGTAAAATCAACCCAGCCGGTTATGTGGCAGCGTTTTGAAAAACAGTGCAATTCTGATCCGTACAAGAAGTTTTATAAATGCTTTGAAGACGCGGTAATGGTTGATGGGTTACTGTCTGTAATGCGTCACGGATTTAAACATAGAGGAATGAATTTCAAGGTTTGCTATTTCAAACCTGAATCCACTCTTAACGATGTTGCTGTAATGAGATATAAGAAAAATATATGTCAGTGTATCAGGCAGTGGCACTATTCAGAGCAGAATAACAATTCAGTTGATATGATGTTTGCAATCAATGGTATTCCGGTGATTGCAATTGAGTTAAAGAACCAGCTTACAGGTCAGACAGCAGATAACGCGAAAGTTCAGTGGAAGTATGACCGTGATAAGAGAGAGCCTGCATTTTGGCTGAATCATCGTATATTAGCGTATTTTGCAGTGGATCTTTACGAAGCATGGGTTACAACAGAATTGAAAGGCGCTGATACATATTTTCTGCCGTTTAATCAGGGCTCTAACGGAGCCGGAAATGATGGCGGTGCAGGTAATCCGCAGGCGGATGGCGATAATTATGTAACATCGTACATATGGGAAGATGTATTACAGAAGGACAGCTTACTCGATATAATTCAAAAGTTTATCAGCTTTGAAGTAAAAACTGAAAAGAAAGATGGAAGAAATATTACAAAGAAACGTTTGATTTTTCCGAGATTTCATCAGCTTGATGTAGTTAGAAAACTGGTTGCGGATGTTCGTGAGAACGGTTCAGGGACTAATTATCTGATTCAGCATTCTGCCGGTTCAGGAAAATCAAATTCCATTGCATGGACAGCGTATCGTCTTGCATCTTTACATAATGATGCAAATGAGCCTGTATTTACATCGGTTGTTATCGTAACTGACAGACGTAATCTGGATGCACAGTTACAAGAAACAATCACGGGATTTGACCATATGCTTGGCAGTGTATGTGCAATTGATGAAAAGAAATCTTCTAAGGATTTAAGGGATGCTTTGAAC
>CAKRCJ010000124.1 GCA_934307185.1 uncultured Roseburia sp. | reverse complement strand
ATCCATGCTTACAGATGTAATCACAGAGCAGAGATGCTTTGATATGAGATTGGTTGCATCTGTACTTCCGCCCATGCCGACTTCAAGCAATACATAATCACATTTTTCCCTGTAAAAATAAAGAAATGCCAGCGCCGTTTCCACTTCAAAAATGGTCGGCTGTTCCATGCCATTTTCCACCATGCGGTCGCAGGCATGCTTTACCTGCTCCATCATATCTGCATAATCCAGCGGGCTGATGTTCTCACGGTTAATCCGCCATACCTCTAACGGCTCAAATACTGCCGGTGAGGTATATCTGCCAACCTTGTATCCTGCTTCTATGAGCACACTCTCCATGTAAGCACCTGTGGAGCCTTTACCGTTAGTTCCCGCAATATGGATAATTTTTAGCTGTTCCTGCACATCGCCAAGCTCTTTCATCAGATGTTCGATACTAAAAAGCCCTAACACACTCCCTGATCTGCTTACGTTTGCCGCATAACTTCTTGCTTCTTCATAGGTCATTTTGTTCACCTGTCCACCTGTATATTAATATCCGCCTATATATTAAGAACGCTTTGTTCCTTTCGTATCACGGTTTCCAATCCGAAGCCGGTTTAACACAACTTCCTTGCCATTTACTTCAATCGTCTGCTCTGTCTCACCGTCTAACAGATAAATATTGCTCAATGCATCTCCCGATGCAAGCTTCATTCCGCGGACACCGACTGCGCCTTTTTTCTTCTCCGGAATAGTGTCTGCTTCAATCCGTAAAAACATATCTTTTTCGGACTGCATTACAACGGTCTCGTCCCCTTTTACGGCATGAACGATTAAAAGCTCGTCCTCGTCATTTAACTTGGTTGCCGCAGTCGTTCTCTTTGCCACATCAAACTCGCTTCCATCCACAAGCTTTAACATGGCTGTTTTCGTTCCAAATAATAATTTAGAGTGTACAATCGCACCAAGATTAATAATGAATACAAAATTTTCCTCACTGCTGTTGTAATTACTCAAATTATCAATCGGAATTCCCTTATCACGGAACTTTCCGTATGGAAGGTCTAATACCTTTAACAGATGCATCTGTCCTTTATTTGTAAAAATACAGATTTTATCCGTGTTTTTGCAGGTTAAAATATAACGGTTTTCGGCATCTGCCGCCTCTTTATTCCGCTCGTAAACGCTGACATCTACTGTTTTTGCATAGCCGAAGCGGTCCATCAAAAAGACTACGTCTGTCTCTTCAATTTTCTTCTCCTCCACCACAGCTTCTTCTAAATTATCAATGACGGTTCTTCTTGGAATAGCATACTGCTTCTTATAAGACTGTAACTCTTTGATAATAACCTTTGCCATTGTCGCACGATTTTCTAAGATGTCCTCGTATTCTGCAATATTTTTTAACGTCTGCTCATGGTCTTTCATTAACGCTTCAATTTCCAGACCTATTAACTTCTGTAACCGCATCTCTAAAATTGCTGTTGTCTGGCGGTCGGTAAAACGAAGCTCTGAAGCCATTTTTTCGGACTGTGCGGACTTGAATGTAATATTTTCTGTCACACCGTCTGTCAGGCAGGCTCTCGCATCCTTCACATTTTTACTTCCACGGAGGATTTCAATAATTAAATCAATAACATCACAGGCTTTTATTAAGCCTTCCTGAATTTCCTTTTTGTCTAATTCCTTTTTCAGTAAGGTCTGGTATTTTCTGGTTGCAAGCTCGTACTGGAAGTTCACGTGATGGCGGATAATCGGCACAAGTCCAAGTGTTTCCGGCTTTCCGTCTGCTACTGCAAGCATGTTTACACCGAACGTATCTTCCAATTTCGTCTTTTTATATAAAAGGTTAATTAAATTCTGTGTATCCGCTCCTTTTCGAAGCTCTAATACAATGCGTATTCCATCTTTGGACGACTGGTTTGTAATATCTACAATATCATTCGTCTTTTTTGTCTCCACAAGATTATAGACATCGTTTAAAAACTTTCCGATGTTTGCTCCAATCATGGTATATGGAATTTCTGTAATGACAATGCGCTCTTTTCCACCTTTTACCTGCTCGACTTCCACTTTTCCACGGATTTTGATTTTTCCCATACCGGTCGAATAAATCTGAATTAAATCATCTTTATTGGCAATGATGCCGCCTGTCGGGAAATCCGGTCCCGGAATATATTCCATCATCTGCTCGGTATTAATATCTGGATTTTTGATATAGGCAATCACACCGTCAATCACTTCCCCTAAGTTATGCGGCGGTGTACTTGTTACCATACCGACTGCAATGCCATCAGAGCCATTCACCAAAAGATTTGGGATTTTTACCGGCAGAACCTCCGGCTCTTTCTCCGTCTCATCAAAGTTCGGGACATAATCGACCACATCTTTGTCCAAATCTGAAAGAAATGCTTCCTGTGTAATCTTCTGCAAACGTGCCTCGGTATATCGCATGGCAGCCGCACCGTCTCCCTCGATTGAACCAAAGTTACCATGTCCGTCCACAAGCGGCAGTCCTTTTTTAAATTCCTGTGCCATGACAACAAGTGCATCATAAATAGAGCTGTCTCCATGCGGGTGATATTTACCCATTGTATCACCGACAATACGCGCACATTTACGGTACGGTTTGTCATATCGGATACCAAGCTCATACATATCATAAAGGGTACGTCTCTGTACCGGCTTTAAACCATCGCGCACATCCGGTAAGGCTCTTGCGATAATAACACTCATCGCATAATCGATATAAGATTTCTGCATCAGTTCCGAATATTCGGTACGGATGATTTGTTCTTCCTGTCTCATGTTCTACTCCTCCTTACACATCAAGCTGTGCGTCCTTCGCATGTTCATAAATAAATGTCTTTCTCGGCGGAACGTCATTTCCCATCAAAAGTTCGGTTATATCCGATGCCAGACGGCCGTCCTCAATCTCAATCCGCTTTAGCATACGGGTAGCCGGGTTTAACGTTGTCTCCCAGAGCTGTTCTGCATCCATCTCACCAAGACCTTTGTAACGCTGTAAGGTAAAATTGCTGCCCTTGTGTGCTTTTCTGTATTTTTCCAAAGCAGCATCATCATAAAGATATTCTTCCTCCCCTTTTGATGGGATTACCTTATACAAAGGCGGCATTGCCACATAAACATGTCCCTCATAAATTAACTCCGGCATAAAGCGGTAGAATAACGTAAGGAGCAGTGTGGAAATATGTGCACCGTCCACATCGGCATCTGCCATAATAATAATCTTATCATAGCGCAGCTTACTGATATCAAAATCGTTTCCGTAGCCCTCGGAAAAACCACAGCCGAACGCATTTATCATTGTCTTAATCTCTGCATTTGCCAGCACTTTATCAATACTTGCTTTCTCCACATTCAAAATCTTACCGCGGATTGGAAGGATTGCCTGATAATTTCTGTCTCTTGCAGTCTTTGCGGAACCACCCGCAGAATCTCCCTCGACAATAAAAATCTCACAGATGGACGCGTCCCTGCTCTCACAGTTTGCAAGCTTTCCATTAGAGTCAAATGAAAACTTCTGCTTTGTGAGAAGATTCGTCTTGGCGCGCTCCTCTGTCTTACGGATTTTTGCTGCCTTTTCTGCACAGGAGATAACTGTTTTTAAGGTTTCCAGGTTTTTATCAAAAAATAACTGGATTTCATCACTGGTGACTTTGGCAGTTGCCTTGGATGCATCCTGGTTATCTAATTTCGTCTTTGTCTGTCCCTCAAATCTCGGATCCGGGTGCTTAATGGAAACAACTGCTGTCATTCCGTTGCGCACGTCGGCTCCAGTGAAGTTCACATCTTTCTCTTTTAAAATTCCAAGCTCTCTCGCATAGGAATTAATTACAGTTGTAAACACTGTCTTAAATCCAGTAATATGTGTACCGCCCTCTGCATTAAAAATATTATTACAGAAGCCTAAAATATTTTCATGAAATTCATTTGTGTACTGAAATGCAGCTTCCACTGTAATTCCCTCAGATTCACCCTTAAAGTACACCACATCATGAAGTACCTCTGAGCTTTTGTTTAAATCTTTGACAAAACCTCTTATTCCCTCTTCCTCGTGATAAACAATATGCTCTGTCTCCTCGCCACGGCGGTCCTCGTAAATAATCGTAAGTTTCGGATTCAAATATGCAGTCTCATGCATACGGCTTTTTATCTCATCTTCCTTAAAACGGGTTTTCTCAAAAATCTCCGGGTCTGGAAGAAAATTCACCTTTGTTCCGGTCTTTTTTGTCTTTGCAATCTTCGGGAGAAGTCCGTTTTCTAATTCCACGACCGGAACTCCTCTCTCATAGCGGTCATGATGAACATAACCATCGCGGCTGATTTGAACGTCCATATAAGTAGATAAAGCATTGACAACGGAAGAACCTACACCATGCAGACCACCGCTTGTCTTGTAAGCAGAATCATCAAACTTACCGCCCGCATGTAAAGTCGTATAAACAATACGTGCCGCAGATACTCCTTTTGCATGCATTCCGACCGGAACGCCCCGTCCGTTATCCTCCACGGTACAGGAGCCATCTTTTTCCAGCGTTACGTGAATGGTATCACAGGCTCCTGCCAAATGTTCATCGACCGAGTTATCTACAATCTCATAAACCAGATGGTTTAAGCCTTTTCTGGAAACACTTCCGATATACATTCCCGGTCTTTTCCGAACTGCTTCTAATCCCTCTAAAACCGATATACTATGTTCATCATAATTTGCCATTTCTTACCTCACTAAAAATTTTCTTACTCTTCCACCTTCTGCTGGTTCATATGCGCAATTACCATCATTGCAATCTTAAAGGTCATTGCATCATCAAATTTACGGATGTCTAACCCAATTGCCTTCTCTAACCGTTCCAGACGATAAACCAGTGTGTTTCTGTGAACGTATAACTGTCTTGCCGTCTCTGAAATATTTAAGTTATTCTCAAAAAACTTCTGGATTGTCGTATTAATCTCCTCGTTAAAAATATCCGGCACTTCATCCCCGAACACTTCATGAATAAACATCTCGCATAAACTCATCGGAAGCTGATAAATAAGTCTGCCGATGCCAAGCAGACTGTACGCAATCGTCTCACGCTCCGCATAGAAAATACGTCCTACCTCCAATGCCATTTTGGCTTCCTGATAGGATTTTGCAATATCCTGAAGATTATTCACACGGTTGCCATATCCGACACGTACTTTTACCATTGCCTCTGTATGCATGTTGTCCACAATCATATTAGCAAGACTTAAAAGCTCTTCCTCACTTTTTACATCCCTTGTATCTTTAATAAGAACAATACTCTGCTCGTCCACTTCTGTAACATAATCCCTTGTCTTTGTGACAAAAAGATTTTTTACAGTTTCCATCGCAGTGGTATCCTTTTTTCCATCTATCTCGATCACAAAAACAACACGCTCTGCCTGTTCAATATGCAGCTTCTGTGCTTTATTGTACATATCCACCACAAGCATATTGCCAAGCAGAATATTCTGCATAAAATTATTTCGGTCAAACTGTTCCATATAAGCAGCGGCAAGGTTACGAATCTGGCACACTGCCAGTCTTCCTACCATATAGGCATCTTCTGCCGATGACTTTGTTAACAGGATATACTCCACTTCACCCTCTACAATTACTTTAAAGAAATGACAGCCGGCAAGCATCTGGCTTTCTGCCATGGATACTGCAAAAGAAGCAACTGCCTCCTCCATATCCCCCTCCGGTTCAAACGTTGCTGCAACCGGTTTGCCTTTCTCTGAATACAATGCCAGGTCAATCTTGGAAATTTCTTTTATCTCCTCTAAAGCAGTCTGAATTTTATGGTTTGAAATCATATGCCTCGTTCCTTTCGTTTCTCTATTATACAGAACAAACGTTTGTTTTGCAACCATTTTCCTATTCTGTAAAAAATTATATGATAGAAGCCCTACGGAATAACTCCCTATCCTACGAAAAACAACAGAAAAACTGGGTACAAATGCTGCACCCAGTTTTATTGTTGAGTTTATTTAATTTTAACGAATTAGTTTGTAATTGTCAATTCAGTTTCTTTATCGAAGCAGTGAATTTTCTCTGGGTCGATTGCTAATGTGATGTGATCACCCATACGTGCTGTTGTTCTGGAATCAACCTTTGCTGTCATAGCAGTTCCTGCTACGTTGAAGTATAATAATACTTCAGAACCTAATAATTCGTATCCTGTTACGTCTGTCTCGAATACTGCATCCTTGTGAGCTTCAATTTCAATCTGGGAATCACCGATATCCTCTGGTCTGATACCCATAACAACTGTCTTTCCGTTGTATCCGCCATCAATTAATTTCTTAGCCTTTGCCGGTGGAAGAACAACAGCAGTCTTATCAAAGTTAAGTGTTACTTTATCGCCTTCTACTTTACATACAGTATCAATAAAGTTCATCTGTGGAGAACCGATAAATCCTGCTACGAATAAGTTGTTCGGCTCATTGTATAATTTCTGTGGAGAATCAACCTGCATGATAACACCATCTTTTAATACAACGATTCTGGTACCTAA
>CAKRCJ010000123.1 GCA_934307185.1 uncultured Roseburia sp. | reverse complement strand
CATTACAACTGTCGAAATAACATTTTCCGGCACACTGAAGTTGAATGCAAAATACGGAAACGTAAATGCAAAGTTTAATGCCATTACACTTAACATTGATGCAATAATTCCATAAATAAAGCCGTCTGTCACATAAGATACGATAAATACCGAAAGTCCCATAACCGCAGGCACTGTTGCATCTGCCTTGAAATAATATTCTATAAGCAGTGCTATCAGGAAAAAAAGACCTGATATTCCAAACACTTTGACTATATTTTTTACTCTGTCCTTTATTTTATCCATTCCAATTTATCCATTCCAATTTCCTCTTTGGTATTATACAATCCCCTCCGGTAAAGAAACAGTTAAGAATGGGCTATTTTTTTACCAGAATATCCAATAAATAAGTCCTAAAATCCAGCTTGAAAAAATGCCATATAAAATAACCGGTCCGGCAATCGTAAAAATTTTACAGCCGATACCAAAAACCTGTCCCTCTTTCTGAAACTCAATTGCAGGCGCCGCCACACCATTGGCAAATCCGGTAATTGGCACTAACGCTCCGGCACCACCCCAGTTTGCAATCGAAGGATATATGTTAAATCCGGTTAATATTACACTTATAAGCACTAAAATCATGCTGCACCAGCCACCGGAGGTATCTTTGTCTAACCCAAGATTTTCACAGGTATTTAAAATAAACTGTCCGATACAGCAGATAATTCCTCCGGTAAAAAATGCTTTTACCATGTTTGCCACCAGATTGTGTGTCGGTGTCACCTGTTTTACATATTCATTATAGGCTTTATTCCGCTCATCCTTATCTTTTTCATGCACCGTATTATTCAGATTTTTTATTTTTTCAGCTTCCTTTTTTCCCATCTTCCTTATCCTTTCAACAAATATATTTTCCGGGAAAAAGCTGTAAAAATTCTACTGTGGAATATTGACACTCCACAGATACTGCTCTCCTTTTCCCCAGATTAGCAATTCTTTCATCTGCTCATCATATAATTCCTCTGGTCTGAAATCCTTAATTATTTTCACCAGATAGGCTTCCTTCTCATCTTTCGGATTTATTGTATCCATTTTCTCCATTAAAAGCTCATGCAGCTCAAGCGGCTTTATATCATCCGGGAAATCAAGTCCTCCTATTTTTGCAAGAAGCCCTGCCCCATAATAAAACTCATAATTTCCAAGCATGACTGCCTTTTGCATGTTGCATTTTATAATGACACTCTGACGTGCGATTGATGTAACCATTCTTTTTTCCCTCTTTCGAAATTTAATTGTCTTAAGACACTTTATTCTTATTTTATGTCACATCGCACATTCCGTCAAATTCCAGCGCTCTGCCGGCATCTCTCTTTTCTATTTTCTTCTGTGTAATACAAAACGCATTTACTGCGCCGCCATATGATTGAAAAAGTAATAAAACGAACCGGCACATTTTCCGAGTGCCATAAAAAGCATTACCCACGCCAATCCTTCTTTTATCTGAAATCTGCGGAACAAAATTGGAAAGGTATTTAAAATCTCCGCTAATGCCACTGCAATGCAGCCAACAAAAATCCCGGCACAAAATCCGTAAACATATAAAATCCATCTGCCAATCGGAAGCGGTATTCCGGTAAAAACAGAGACAATTGTTCCAAAAATTCCTCCAAGTACAATCATATTTTCAAAAAGAATGACTGACTCTGCCCGGTTACACTTTGCAATCATCCGGGGAACCACACCGATTACGATAATAAAGGCAAATGTTCCCGCAGCCACGGCTGTTCCAGCGCAGAGACCAAGAAATCCTAAAAGCAAATGCTCAATCAACATCGATGCTGTGCCCTTTCCTTTCTGCATTGTCAATAAATGCGGTGTCCAAATCGTTTTCATATTTACGCATCTCTATCTGAATAGGCGTCGGGTCGTGCGTTATCTTTTTATGTCCGACATGATTGAAAAATATAATAATTCCAACCGCAAGACCGATGCTGTAACAGATTTCAAGCTCCGTGACTCCGCCAGACTCCATTCCTGTCACCTGCATATAAAATTTCGAAAACACATCAGAAACGCCAACGTCATTATTAAATGCCATAATCGTAAACGCCGCCCCGAAAAATATTAATACACAAAGTATTACTGTTTTTAAGCGGCTTATCCACACCGGCTTCTTAAGAGACTTCACGTATTCCACAATAAAATCCGCTTCTCCCTCATTACTTACCGTAAGATTGGGATAATCCTCGTGGATTAACTCAATAATTTTTAATACAGAAAAAACCTCCAGGGTATTTTTTTTCTGCTGCTTCTCTTTTTCCGTAAAGGAATAGATTTTTTTCTGTTTTAGCTGACGCAGTGCTGCGGTATCTGTACATTCCATTTTCGCAATGTCTTTTAAGGTTACATGCCGGTCTGTCACCACGATATTTTTGTCTATTTTTAAATGTAATGTGTCATTTGAACTCATGCATTTTCCCAGCCTTCCATGCTCCTGCTATTTTCCACAAAAAGACCATCTACCGGCTCTTTCGCATTTTTTTCATTCCAGGCATAATAAAATACACTTCCCGCAAGTACAAACAAAATTAAAAATGCCAGACAAAAACGATATTTTCTGCTGTTCATAGATTTTTCCCCTTTCCGGATTTTTTTGCCTTTGTTGCATTATTATTTCTGATTTTGCAAAAAATATACCAACCGGAAAGAATTGCAATTTTGCTTAAAACATGTTACCTTTTCATAGGAATATTTTTAATAGAAAGAGGAGAAATATGGCAGTAACAAAAGAAATTTTAACGCTTGCTGTCGAAACCGGTGATGCACTTTTACGCAACGGCGCAGAAGTCTACCGCGTGGAGGACACCGTTTTGCATATATTAAAAGCATATGAAATCACAGACTGTGATGTATATGTGCTTTCCAATGGCATTTTTGCCAGTGCCAATGAGAATAAGGAAGATGCCTGCAGCATGATACGACATGTACCGCTTGGCTCTACACATCTTGAAAGGATTGCTGCACTAAACCAGCTTTCCAGGGAAATCTGCTCCCACGAATGTTCCCTTCGGGATGCCTGGGACAGATTAGAAGAATGTAAATCCATCCCAAAAAATAAAAAATGGGTGGAAATCTTTTTCTGCGGGCTTGGAAGTGCCTGCTTTAGTTATCTGTTTGGTGGAACCGCTTTAGATGCAGTTGTCGCTTTTTTTATCGGATTAATTTTACAGGTATTTTTACTTGCATCCGACAGACACTTAGAGTCCAAATTTATTACAAACATTTTAGGAAGCGGCCTTGTGACCTTTTTCAGCCTGATTGCACTTTCCATTGGGCTTCCGATTTTACAGGATAAAGTCGTTATCGGCGATATTATGCCGTTAGTTCCCGGAATTGCACTCACAACTTCCATTCGTGATTTTTTTAACGGAGATTATTTATCCGGTACAATCCACCTGATTGACGCTATTTTAACCGCATTCTGCATTGCTGTCGGAGTCGGCGCCGTCATTACCATTTACCGTATGATGGGAGGTACCTTGCTGGGATGATGATACAGTTTATCGTAAGTTTATTTGCTACACTTTCCTTTGCAGTTTTATTTTCTGCGGAAAAGAAGCAGTTATTTTTCTGCGGGCTGACCGGTGCGGCTGGATGGATTGTTTATCTTATCTGCCTTGACTACCATGCAGAAAACGCAATTGCAAATCTGATTGCCACCTTCGCTTTAACCTTAATGGCAAGAACACTTTCTGCGCTGCGCAGAACTCCGGTTACCGTGTTTCTTTTAAGCGGGATTTTCCCTCTGGTACCGGGAGCAGGAATTTATTATACTTCTTATTATTTTATTATGGGTGACATGCATATGTTCTCCCAGTATGGGATTAGTACCATTAAAGTGGCGGGAGCAATCGTCCTTGGAATTATCTTTGGTTTTGCATTGCCGCAGAGTCTTTTTAATGGGTTATCGAAACTCGTTCATCCAAAAAAATAGGGCTGTCACTACTGTGACAACCCTATTTTTTGTGCCAGATCTTCCAGGTATTCCCAACGTTCCATTTTTTCTTCCAACAGTTGTTCTGTCTTTTCTTTTTCTTCTACAAGCTCACGCAGCTTTGCCGCATTTGTGGCATTTAAAGCCATCTCATTATCCAAATCCTCTAATTTCTGTTCTAATGCAGCAATATCATCTTCAATCGTTTCGTATTCCTTCTGCTCCTTGTAGGTGAACTTTAATTTTTTCTCCCTTTTCCAGGTATCCATGGAATTCGGTTTTGAAGCCGCCCGGTTTTCTTTCAAAGAGCTGCTATCCTTCGCATTTAAAATATGTCCCGCCGGTAATCTGCCTTCCTCTTCCAGCCGGTTGACATAATCTGTATATCCACCCTCGTACTGACGTATCTTTCCATCTTCCTCAAAGGCAAAAATACGCTTTACGACACGGTCTAAAAAGTATCTGTCATGGGATACTGTAATAACAATTCCGTCATAGTTATCCAGATAATCTTCCAAAATGGTAAGTGTACGGATATCAAGATCGTTTGTCGGTTCGTCCAAAATTAAAACGTTTGGTGCCTCCATTAACACACGCAGCAGATTTAATCTCCGCTTTTCCCCACCGGAAAGCTTTTCAATCGGACTATACTGCTGGGAAGCCGGGAACAGGAAACGTTCTAACATATTGGAAGCAGACACCAATCCGTCTGTGGTTCTTACATATTCTGCGGTATTTTTGATATAATCAATCACCTTTTCCTTTGGATCCATGTAGGCAATTCCGGCTTCTTTCGTATCCTCAATTTCCTGTGTATAATAACCAATCTTTATTGTCTGTCCGATTGTTACCGTACCTGTATCCGGCTGTATTCTTCCATCAATGATTTTCATTAAGGTCGTTTTTCCACTTCCATTGGCACCGACAAATCCGATACGGTCATTCTTTAAAAAGATATAGGAAAAATCAGAAATTAATGTACGGGACTCATAGCTTTTTGAAATGTTTAAAAGCTCTACCGTCGTCTTTCCCATTCTCGTACTGATAGAACTCATCTCCACGCTTCCATCCATCTGTGGAGCCTTTTCCTCTTTTAACTTCTCGTATCTTTGAATTCTTCCCTTCTGCTTGGTCGTCCTTGCCTTTGCGCCTTTTCTTATCCACTCTAACTCTTTGCGTAAGATATTCTGACGCTTTTTCTCACTTGCCTGCTGCATTTCCTCACGCTCTGCCTTTAACTCCAGATAGCCGGAATAATTGGCATTATAGCTGTAACAAGCACCTTTATCCACTTCTACAATACGGTTGCATACACTGTCTAAAAAATATCTGTCATGCGTTACCATGATTAAAGCACCACGCCACTTTTTCAGACAATCTTCTAACCAGTCTGCCATTGCAGAGTCCAGATGGTTGGTCGGCTCGTCTAACACAAGCACATCACAGGGAACTAATAACGCCGCCACAAGTGCCAGTCTTTTCCTCTGTCCACCGGAAAGCTCCCCTGTTTTCTGGTCAAAGTTTGTAATGCCTAACTTGGTCAGCATGGATTTTGCATCACTCTCTAAATTCCATTGGCCGGCATGTTCAAAATGCGTGTCTGTTTCTTTTTCTCCCGGCATCTTACCGACATAACCGGCTCTGCTCTGCACAAGCACCGTCTCAAGTACAGATAATTCCTTATCAAATACCGGGTTCTGCGGAAGATAACGCACCACGACATGATTTGCCCGGATGACCTCTCCCTCGTCCGGTTCTTCTATTCCTGCTGCGATTTTTAAAAGTGTCGATTTTCCGGTTCCATTAATTCCGATAATTCCAACCTTTTCTCTCTCCTGCAAATAAAAAGAGGCCTTATCAAAAAGCTTCCTCTCCGTATATGACTTTGTAATATCTGTTACACTGATTATATTCATAAAAATCTGTTACCTTCCAAAACTGCACCTGTTTCTTCCTTCTGTGCCGCTCTTGCCTCAATAATCGCCTCATTCAATTGAAGCATCTTTGCATCAAGCATCGAAACAATCTCTGAACACTCTCTTAAATCCCTGCTGATGTACTCTGGTGCATTTCCTTCAAATTTATAATAAATCTTATGCTCCAAGCTTGCCCAGAAATCCATCGCTATCGTTCGAATCTGTATCTCAACCTTTGTGTCAACGACTCTGTCTGACAAAAATATTGGAACTGTCACAAGCATATGGTAACTCTTATATCCGCTTTCCTTCGGATGTTTGATATAATCCTTTACGGAAACAACTGTCAGGTCATTCTGTTTTCCAATCATCTCTGCCAGTTTATAAATATCCGATGTAAAAGAACATACAATACGTATTCCTGCAATATCATTAATATAATCTACCATATTATCAATGGAGCTTTCATATCCATAACGTTTTAACTTCTTTACAATACTCTCCGGTGTCTTAATTCTCGACTTAATATACTCAATCGGGTTGTACTGGTGTACCTGTTGAAATTCATCATTTAAAATCTCAACCTTCGTGCTTACCTCCTTCAACGCCGACCGGTATAAAAAAATAATTGTATTCCAACTATCTACCCCTTCGCTTAAGGTAAACGGTCTATCCATAATATTCCT
>CAKRCJ010000122.1 GCA_934307185.1 uncultured Roseburia sp. | reverse complement strand
CCGTTCAGGTTATTCCGCACATTACCAATGAGATCAAGAGCCGTTTTTACCGCAATTTCACTTCCGATGAGACACATATCGCAATTATTGAAGTCGGTGGAACCGTCGGAGATATCGAAAGCCAGCCTTTCCTTGAGGCAATCCGTCAGTTCCAGCATGAAGTCGGACACGAAAACGCAATCCTCATTCATGTAACCCTTATCCCATATTTAAAAGCCTCCGGCGAATTAAAGACAAAACCTACCCAGGCTTCTGTAAAGGAATTACAGGGAATGGGTATCCAGCCGGATATTATCGTCTGCCGCTCCGAACATGAGTTAGACCAGAGCTTAAAAGATAAAATTGCACTGTTTTGTAATGTTCCAAACAGCCATGTATTACAAAATCTGGATGTGGAATACTTATACGAAGCACCTCTTGCAATGGAGAAAGAAAATCTTGCAAAGGTTGCATGCGAAGCCTTACATTTAGATTGCCCAGAACCTGATTTAAAAGACTGGGAAGCAATGGTAGATGCGCTCCGCCATCCAAATAAAGAAGTAAAAGTTGCCTTAGTCGGAAAGTATATTGCACTGCATGACGCTTATATTTCTGTTGTAGAAGCGTTAAAACACGGTGGAATTGCAGAACGTGCGACTGTCGATATCAAATGGGTTGACTCTGAGGATCTCACCCCTGAAAATATCGACGAATATTTAGGTGATGTCTCCGGTATTTTAGTCCCTGGCGGATTTGGCTCCCGTGGTGTGGAAGGAAAAATTCTTGCTGCACAGTATGCCCGTGAGCACAATGTTCCTTACCTTGGTCTGTGTCTTGGTATGCAGGTTGCAATTATTGAATTTGCAAGACATGTCTGCGGTTTTAACGATGCACACAGTATTGAGTTAGACCCGAATACCACGCACCCTGTCATCGACTTAATGCCAGACCAGAATGGTGTAGAAGATATCGGCGGAACTTTGAGACTTGGTTCTTATCCATGTATTTTAGACAAAACCTCAAAAGCCTATGAATTATATGGAACAGAAAATATCGAAGAGCGTCACCGTCACCGTTATGAGGTAAATAATGATTTCCGCTCTGCCCTGACTGAAAAAGGCATGAAGCTCTGCGGAACCTCCCCGGACGGCCGTATCGTCGAAATGATTGAAATTCCAGAGCATCCTTGGTTTATCGCAACACAGGCACATCCGGAATTAAAATCAAGACCAAACAGACCTCATCCATTATTTAAAGGCTTTATTGAAGCTGCTACAAAATGTAAACGTTAAGTTTTACTGTTGCTGAAATATTATAAAATATTTTTCCAGCATATTAAAAGAACCGCTGCATGAAATCCTGTTTCCTCTGGAATTTCATGCGGCGGTTCTTTTTTATTGCAAACCAATAACTATTTTTGTGCATTTTCGTATATTTATAGTTTGTGGTTTACATAATATTATTCTGTTTTCTCTGTTTTTTCGTCCTTCACAACAAGGTTAACGCTATCTATTCCACTCACATTCACATTACGGTTTACTTTTGCATCATATGTATCTGCTTTTACAATATCTGCAAGGTCAATGCCGGTTGCCTCCTTCATGCTTTCAAACAGCTTTGCCATCACTGCCGGGACATTGCCTGCAACCTGCTCCACACCGTTACTTCCACCGTCACCGCCAATGATTGTAATTTTATCAATCTGTCCTAACGGCTCTGCAATCTTAGCTGCAACATCCGGGAGAACCTTTATCATCATTTCCGCAACGGCTGCTTTGTTGTATTTTGCATAAGCTTCCGCTTTTTTCTCCATCGCCTCGGCTTCTGCCACACCTTTTGCCTGAATTGCCGCAGCCTCGGCTTCACCGACAGCACGGATACCTTCGGCTTCCTGCTCTTTTGCGAAACGGTCTGCCTGTGCCTGCGCCTTTCTTGCCTCCGCCTGACGCTGTGCTTCAAACTGCTTTGCTTCCGCTTCTTTCTGTCTCTGGTAAAGAGCCGCATCGGCTTTCTGCTGTGCCGCGTATTTATCTGCCTCTGCCTGTTTTTTTACCTCAGCTTCAAGAGCCTGCTCTTTTACCGCAACCTCTTTCTGCTTTAATTCAATCTCCCGCTCCTGCTTTGCAATGTCTGCATTTGCAGTTGTAACTTCGATTGTCTTACGCTGTTCCTCTTTCTGGATCTCGTAAGCAGCATCTGCCATCGCCTTTTTCGTGTCTGCTTCCTGCTGCAATTCAGAACGCTTAATGGCAAGTTCGTTCTGTTTCTTTGCAATCTCGGTCTGCGCTGCAACGGCTGCATCATTGGACTCTTTATCTGCTGCCGCCTGTGCAACTTTAATATCTCTTTCGCTCTCTGCCCTTGCGATTGCTGCTGCTTTTTTAATTTTAACGATATTATCAATACCGAGATTTTCGATAACCTCGTTACCATCTACGAAGTTCTGCACATTGAAGCTGATAATATCAAGTCCCATTGCTGCAAGATCCGGCTCTGCATTCTCTTTTACAAGCGTTGCAAACTTCTGACGGTCGGAAACCATCTCCTCTAACTTCATTTTACCGACAATCTCACGTACATTACCCTCTAAAACCTCTCTTGCAACCCCTGCAATATATTCTGTATTCTTATTTAAAAAATTCTCTGCAGCAAGTCTTAGCTTCTCCGGCTCATTGCTGATTTTTACGTTAACCGTCGCATCTACATTAATATTAATGTAATCTGCAGTCGGAACTGCATTGCTTGTTTTTACGTCAATCGGAATTAAACGCAGGTTTAACTTGTCGAGACGCTCAAAAAACGGAATCCGGATTGTCGCTTTTCCAATTACAATCTTTGATTTCTTCTTGAAACCGGAAACAATAAATGCCATATCCGGTGGCGCCTTGACATAGCCGACGGCTAAGAAAATGACAATAATCGCAATTATGACAATAGCAATAATTGCAGATGCTGGAATGAATTCTAACATATACTCCTCCTTGTATAATCATTTGTGTGATTATTTTATTATATATGATTTATTTTTAGAATTCTATGTTATTATCCTTAATTTTACCTTAATCTTTTTTTCATATGCTTTTCCAATTGTATTCCAATGCATTTTTTCCTCGTCGCTGTTTACCGCTTTATCCGATGGAAAAAGAAGGTGTATGGGTATTGATAACATCCCTCAAAAAAAGGGGCTGTAAATTTACAGCCCCTCATACAGGATATTTTCTAACTCATCTGTCGTTTTTAAATAATAATCGCAATATTTCTGCATGTAATCACGCACAACCGTAATCTGGTTATCTGACCAGCCGGCACAAGCAAATGGAACACCGCAGGCTTTCGCCATATCATAGCCCGGTTTTAAATCATCTACCATGAGAAGTTCTTCCGGTTTTAAATGAAACTGCCGCATAATTTCCTGTAACGCATATGGATGTGGTTTTCTTTTTCCCTCAGGACATGCCCAGTCAAAAATCAGCTCCGGCTCCGGCAGTCCCGCTGCTTTGTAATCTCTTGCAATCGTTTTTTTCATCGAGTGCGAGGAAACGCAGATTTTTCCACCGTTTTTTACATATTCATTCAACAGCTCCGGTAATCCTTCATATACTTTTGGAATTGTAACCGCTGCCGCCTCCTGCCACACTTTTTCCTGATACGTTACTTCTTCCGGCGTATAATGCAAAATCTGTGTACACAGTTTCTCAAATCCCGGATTGAAATTATACTGTACAAACTGCTCATAACTCATGGTTCTTCCATTCCGCAGTTCCTTTAACGACTGTAGAAAAGCTGGGAAGTTAATTTCCGGTGTACTTTTTACCACCGTATCATCATGGTCTAATACGAGACATTTTACCCTTAACTTTTTCTTCTGCATACTCTCACACTAATCCTCTGCCCGCTTTTCTTCTTCGACTTTTTTTAGTTTCTTCCCAAGATAAAGAAGAATATCTTTACGTGTGACAATTCCGATAAATGTCCCGTTATCATCTACAACCGGTACAAAGTTCTGATTTGTAATTTTTTCAAACAAATCCTCCATGGACTCCGATACTTTGACAGCCTCATTGTCCCTGCGTCTTTTTACATTTGTAATACGTATTTTTTCCATACGATGGACATCAGGAAAATCCTTTTCCTTCATCTCCCACAGTAAATCTCCCTCGGTGATTGTTCCGATATACTTGCCGTCTGTAGATAAAAGCGGGATTGCAGTGTAACCGTGGTATTCTAACCGCTCCACAACCTGTCTTAAAGTATCATCTTCTTCTACATGAGCCACTTCTTCCTTTGGTGTCAGAAAAAATAATATATTCATCTTCTGCTGTTCTCCTCTGAATTTTCATCTTAATAGGTGATTGCCTATTTGTATCAAAAATAATTTTTGTCTATGAATATTCTATCATTAACCTCACCTGTGTACCAGTGAAAAGAATATGAATTTTTCTGTGCTCCGGTGTGCAAAAAATATAATTTAAACCAGAGCGACTTAGACCTGCTATTATTTCTTGCAAATAAAGCACCTGCCAAACTATTGAACCAGGCAACCGGTGTGATACTTGTTATTCTTGGAATTGCAATTATAGCTGTGGAATATATTTTCTAAGATTATTTTTTCTTTCTTCCAAAAACGGCTGCTGATAGTAACGCAACCAGTGGAACAGTAAATACAATTCCCACACTTCCGGCAATACACTGTATGATTTCAATTCCGATGAAATCCGTGTTCATCAACTGCTGGAAGCTGACATCATACGAATAAATCATAATCATCATGTTTAAGGAATTTCCTGCAAGTGCCAAAATCAATGTATTTGCCATTGTTCCCATTGCATCCCTGCCGATATTCATACCGGATTTAAACAGCTTTCCCGTTCCAAGCGACGGCTGTACCTGATGAATTTCTGCAATTGCGGAGCAGATACTCATTGATACGTCCATAACAGCTCCCATGCAGGAAATTAAAATTCCACATAAGAAAAGGTCTTTTACCTGAAGGTCTGTCGTACTTGTGATTAAAAGCAATGTCTCTGCTTCGTCCATCTGGTAGGTAGTAACGGACATTGCCATCTGTGCAAGCAGCGCAAAAATTGCACCGGAAAGCACCCCTAACATACTTCCCACTGCAGCAATCGTGGTTTTCATCTGTATTCCGTCCAATATATAAAAAGTAAAGAAATTACAGATTAAAATTAACACAATTGTAACAAGCAGTGGTGAAAATCCTTTCAGGGAAAGTGGAAGTAAAATCCATAGAATGCAGACAATTGTAAAAGCAAGTCCTGCAATAGATTTTGCACCTTTTTTTCCACCGATTATCACCAGCAGTGCTGCAAATACAACTACACATATAATAATTTGTGGCACACGGTAATAGTTGTAAACCGATACCTGATATTCTCCTTCTCCGGTTGTATCAATACGTATCGATACTTTATCTCCTTCTAATACCCTTACGTTATAAAGGGAACTGAAATAATTTTCTACAATTGCAGTATCTCCCTTATATTTTCCGGAAAGAATTTCAACCTCAAGCACCATGCTTCCACGCCAGATGCCGTCCATTTTTTCATCAACTGTTTTATCATCTTCTACTACTCTGATTACTTTTCCGACTTCATAATCTGTTCCCGCTGTGTTGCTGCTGCGATATACAGGTCTGTCTTTGTTAGCGAAAAAAATTACCGCCAGAAAAGTAATGGCAGCCAGTGCTATAAGCACCAGGCTGCGCAAATTACTTTTTTTGAAATGCATTTTTTGCATCCACCTTTATTTCATACTGATTTTTTTTCGTAATGCTGCTGCAATAAGTAAAACGCCTGCCATTACAAGTAAAATGATTGCTACAAATGGTGTCTGGTCACCTGTAGCTGCAGGTACGATGGAATCGAATACGATAATATAGTCAGAAGCATGTACAAATTTCAAATCTACATTTCCATTTGCATCTACTTTTCCATAAGTAACATATTCCATACGACCGGTTACTTCATTATAGTAATAAAGCTTTGCATACATTCCAGAATAATTGTTTCCTGCCGGAATTGTTAATACCGCTTCGAAACCAAATGCTCCATCATAATTTAAGCTCATCTGCATGTAGTCTTTTCCTGCTGCTGTTTTCTCAGCCAGCGCAGCCGGTACATCAGACTGATTTAATACTACGCCTAAATCCATATTATTAA
Source organism: uncultured Roseburia sp. (assembly GCA_934307185.1). Taxonomy (GTDB): domain Bacteria; phylum Bacillota; class Clostridia; order Lachnospirales; family Lachnospiraceae; genus Roseburia. The sequence goes on along the minus strand of CAKRCJ010000122.1, from coordinate 453 downwards.
ATTCATCTGCTGTCATGGATTTTCCATTAATTGTCCATGTAACTCCGTTTGGCATGGAAACTACAAGCTCACAATCTTTTCCTTTTAAGGATTTTAATACATCTGCCGGTATCACAGTGTTATTATCTTTTGCTGTGACTTTAATTTTCTGGTTCTTTCCGGCCTGTGTCTTTGCAACTGTGTTCTTTACATTCTTCCAGTCGTTTGCTGTTGTAACTGTCACTGTTGCATTCACATCTGTTGTAACTGTTACATCTGCAGAAGGGCTCTGTGTATTGCTGTCGTTTCCGCTTCCGGTATCTCCTGTACTGTCATTTCCGGTATTGCTGTCACTTCCGCTTCCAGTATCTCCTGTACTGTCATTTCCGGTGTTGTTTTCACTTCCGTTTCCGGTATCTCCTGTACTGTCATTTCCGGTGTTGCTGTCACTTCCGCTTCCGGTATTTCCGGTGT
>CAKRCJ010000121.1 GCA_934307185.1 uncultured Roseburia sp. | reverse complement strand
AATGTTGTTCTTGCTGTACTCAACCATCTCTTTTGCCATATCTGTATCACGGATACGGGATTCAGCAGAGGTTGTATTCTCAACAATGTTATCCAAGTTGTCGATTGTGTGCTCTAATCTGTTCTGTACAGCACCAAGAGCAGAACGCTGGGAAGAAACTTTTGATACTGCATCTGCAATTGCATCAATTGCGTAAGTTGCTGCCACACCGGAGTCATCTTTTACGCTAATTCCTTTAATGCCAAGACCAGCTGCACTCATCGCATCAATATCAACACTGATTTTATTTGTCGCATCTGCGTCAGCGCCTACATGTAAGCTGAAGGAAAGAGATTTCTTTACTTCCACTTTACCCTGTGTAATTTCAAATGTACCATCGCCATTATTCTTTACACTTGCTTTTGTCTTATCATCTGCACCGATACTGCTGGCTGTCTCTAATTCTTTTGCCATTTTATCATATGCATCATTTAAAGAAATCTCACTATCAGATGTACTTGCTGCAGGAAGTGTATAGTACTTAGCTCCATTAACATCGACAGTTGCTCCGCCTGTAAGCTTAGCTATGATATCATCTGCTGTAAAATTACCTCCACCTGTGCTAACTCCAACTGTATAATTTGTAGTATTGCCGTCGGCATCTTTGATTTCAACTGTATCTCCGACTGCAAGTTTCTTTATCTCACCCGCAACTGCATCGATTGTATCTATAGTTGTAGCAGCTGCTCCATCGCCTACAAGTATCTTTCCATTTAATGTATTACCTGCTTTCACAAGATTAGCCTTAGTTTCGGCAGTCTTTGTAGAGTCGCCGTTTTCGTACCATCCAGCTTTACCTGCTCCAACCGTTGCACCATTTGCATCCTTATCATTTTGTGCATAGTATGTATAAGTTTTTCCGTCTGCGGTTGTAATCTTATCACCGGATTTTTCTGTATAACCATTCGTATCCTGATAATCATCGGCTTTTGCACTATCAACAATTGTGTACTCTTTTCCGGCAATTGTAGTCTTGTCACCTACTGCAAGTGCATCTGCCGTGAATGTAGTCTTTCCATTTGTTGACTCGCCAAGCTTGCCTGCCAGTCCGGCATCATGTGCAGCTACTGTATTTGTTTTTGTTGAACCGGATTTATCACCTTTCAGCAGATAAATTTCATTAAATTTTGTTGTCTCTGCAACACGGTCAATCTCTGTTGTCAGCTGTTCAATCTCATCCTGAATAGACTGACGGTCATCTTCAGAGTTTGTTCCATTGGAAGCCTGAACTGCTAACTCATTCATTCTCTGTAACATGGAATGAACTTCTGTTAACGCACCTTCTGCTGTCTGTACAGAAGAAACACCGTCCTGGGCATTTGTAGAAGCCTGGTCAAGACCGCGAATCTGTTTTCTCATCTTTTCAGAAATGGTTAAGCCTGCCGCATCATCTGCTGCACGGTTAATTCTGTAACCAGAAGATAATTTCTCTGTGGATTTGCTCTGTGCTCCTGTTGTAATGTTTAACATTCTGTTGGCATTCATCGCCTGCATGTTGTGTTGTACTACCATAATATAATCCTCCTTGTCCCGCTTTTACGGGTTATTATGTTTTTTCACCGGAAATCCTTTTCCAGCATTTATTTATAACAAACAGAGCTTCCCGGGTTTTGCCCTGTCTATTACCAAAAAATTATTTCTTACTGTGCCAGATTTTCTTTGTCTTTTACTTTCTTGCGCTCATTCCATAAAATCTTTTTGATTTCTTCCTGCGCTTCTTTTGAAATTCCTGGCTCCGGATAGTAAGTGTCTTTTCTGCGCTGTGGATTTTCCTCCACTGTGCTTCTTGCAATCTTAATTTCTTTCGGAGCATCAATCATAAGCCTTCCGTGATTTCCACTCCCACCCACATAGACGACGCGGATGTTGTCACCAATATTTACATACTGTCCCTGTTTCAAAGAAATTTTTAACATAAATCCTCCATGTTTCTGGTGTTGCTTTTTCACTGCAATTCCATTTGCTACGTTTTGTATCCTTTATATCGTCAATATGTAACCATATATTAACATTATTTTTATCAAAATGCTACGCTTTGTTACTTTTTAACAATAAACTATCTTTTTCAGGCATACATAAATGTCTATTTTTTGCATAAAATTCTTAACAGGAAAGAAATTTACGCAACAAACTGTTACTGTTTTACGTATGTAAGTTGTTTGTTTTTTAACTTTTGTTCTTTTTTTTGCTACATATTGTTACATCTAATGTAGCAAGAAAAATATACTTAAAGCAAAGGTGGTATTTATATGAAAAGCAAGTTACTTCCACAGAAGTTAAAAGAATTACGAAAAATTAACAATTACACGCAGGATTATGTTGCAGAGGTGCTTGGAGTGGTCCGCCAGACCTACAGCCATTACGAGACCGGCAAAAGAACACCCGACGCAGAATCTCTTTACAAGCTCGCCGGGCTTTATAATATTTCCGTTGATGATTTATTACATTTAACAATTGATATTGACAGAGATGAATCTTATGATGCTCCTGCACCCACGCAGGCAAGTACAGATTTGGCAGAATTTCTTGAATTTTTCAATAACCCTTCTAATAAGAAGAAATACATGTTTAACACAAATTTAGAGCGGGAATTACTTTTTTATTTTGATAAAATTTCCGAACAGGATAAGAAAGAAATTATAGAATTTACGAAAATTAAAGCACGAAAACCGTTATAATAAAAAAAGCGACGTTTGTCGCTTTTTTTACTTCTTTATTAAATCTTTTTACTATACTTTTCATTTATCGTCTCAATACTGTTAAGATAATCATTCTCAACATCACTAATTGTTTTTGCTTTATATTTTTTATATTCATCTTCCGCTTTTTTCATCGCCTGTGAATGTGAAATTGTTCCATTACCAACCAGAACCTTTTCACCTGTTGAAGTAAGAATTCCATCCAGATGCTTTGACCAATCAGCCATCGTCATTGGTATTTCACGCTCTGCCTGACGCTCCGCAAAATCAAGGTACCCAGAAACAAGCTGTCCCATTGCCCGCAGTTCTTTTTCACTTAAATAATTCTTAGCTATTTTGGCTTCTTTTAAGGTTGGATAATTCCCTTCAAAGGTCATTACCCCCATAAAGTCACGTTCTGCATCCGCCCTGTTATAAATTACTTCCGCTGCCGTTTCTCCTGAAACAGCATAATGAATTTTATTTTGTACTTTCTTAAAGAAATTAACAGACTCTTCCGCTTTCGGGTCATAATCAATACTTGTTGCATATATTTCAAGAACCTGTCTGTAAAATACTTTTTCAGAAGCCCGAATATCACGTATTCTTTCAAGAAGTTCTTTAAAGTATCCTCCGCCGCCCAATTTCTTCAAGCGGTTATCATCCATTGCAAATCCTTTCTTCATATACTCCTTTAAGATAGCACTTGCCCAAATTCTAAACTGAACCCCGCGTTGTGACCTGACCCTATAGCCAACAGAAATAACCATATCTAAATTATAATAATTGGTAGGTTTCGTAGAAAATTCGGAATTTCCGAATTTTCTCATTGTAGATTGCTTCTGCAACTCACCATCTTTATATATATTTGCAATATGTTCATTTATAGTAGATTTTGCCTTCTGGAACAACTCTGCCATCTGTTCCTGTGTCAGCCAGACTGTATCATCCTCAAAGGTAACATCTACCTGTGTCAGACCATCTTCTGTTTTATATATAATTATTTCAGGTTTATCCATATACTATATACTTCTCCTATAACTTAAACCGGTATCCAACCCCCCAGATTGTCTCAATATACTGCGGTTTATTGGTATTCATCTCGATTTTTTCACGTATTTTCTTAATATGGACTGTTACGGTTGCAATATCTCCAATCGACTCCATATCCCAGATTTCCCGGAATAATTCTTCCTTCGTAAATACATGGTTTGGATTTTCTGCAAGGAAGGTGAGCAGATCAAATTCCTTTGTGGTGAACTGCTTTTCCTCCTCATTCACCCAGACACGGCGCGCCGTCTTATCGATACGTATTCCACGGATTTCGATAATGTCATTCTTTGGCTCGTTGCTTCCGATTAAACGTTCATATCTTGCGAGATGCGCTTTCACACGCGCAACAAGCTCGCTTGGGGAAAATGGCTTTGTAATGTAGTCATCTGCGCCAAGACCAAGACCTCTGATTTTATCAATATCATCCTTTTTTGCAGATACCATAAGAATTGGCGTATTTTTCTCCTCACGGATTTTTTTACAGATTTCAAAACCGTCTGTTCCCGGAAGCATAAGGTCTAAAATAAACATATCAAATTCTTCTGATAATGCCCGCTTTAACCCTGCTGTTCCATTATTCTCAATCTCAACTGTAAACCCGCTTAATTCAAGGTAATCTTTCTCAAGGTCTGCAATTGCCTCTTCATCTTCAATTATTAATATCCTGCTCATTTGGTACCTCCTGATATTTTCTGATTACAAAATACATAACTGTTCCTATGGATTCTTTGCTGGTTGCCCAGATTTTTCCTCCATGGTCCTCAATAATCTTCTTTACAATCGACAAGCCGATGCCGCTGCCTCCGGTCGCTGAATTTCTTGATGCATCTGCACGGTAAAACCGGTCAAAAATATATGGCAAATCTCTTGCGGATATTCCACGTCCGTTATCCTCAATCTCAACCTGGATAAAATCACCTACATCCTTAATCCGGATATTAATAAACCCCTTCTGCTTATCCAGATATTTAATGGAATTGCCTATTATATTATGAATTACTCTTCTAAGCTGCTCCGGGTCTGCAATTATCTGCGTTTTTTCATCTGTATAGTTAAAATACGCCAGTCCGATGTTCCTTGGCTCTAAATCAAGTCCTATTTCTTCTACACAGTCATTAAAATAGTCTGCCACATTAAACTTCGCAAAATTATATGGAATTCTGTTTGTGTCAATCTTCGCATATAATGTAAGCTCATTAATTAACGTGTCCATCTCGTTTGCCTTGTTGTAAATTGTCTTTATATACTTATCACGTTTTTCCTGTGTATCTGCGACACCGTCCATAAGTCCTTCCGCATATCCTTTTACTGCGGTAATCGGAGTCTTTAAATCATGCGCAATATTGCTGATAAGTGTTTTATTTTCTTTCTCGCTGTTAATCTTCTCCTCGGCATTGTCCTTTAACCTCTGCCGCATCTCCTCAAAGCTTTTGCACAGTTCCCCGATTTCGTCGTTGCTCTCCGCCTCTATGGTAAAATCCAGATTGCCGTCCTTAATATTCTGCGCTGCTGTCTGCAATTTCTTTATCGGATTAATGAGGCTCGTATAAATCCAGACCGTTAACATACATGCAGTAAGCACAAGAATCAAAAGAATTGACACCATAATATCAGCCAACAGGCTTTTTAATTCAGGAACCATCTCCTCTAATCTTGTAACAATGAATATGCTTCCTTCACTGCCATCCGGATAAACGAAATCTATCTGCTTTACTAATGCCTGTTCTGTACCGTCTATATAAGTACTCGCATCCTCACTCTCATCTTCATTGCCATATTCCGGGAGCTGCGTAAGCAGGGATGTTGCAGCATTCTGCCCAATATAAACAAGCTCCTGTCCTTTCCTTACAATAAGGTAGGACGCCTTTTCTTCCAGACTTTCATTTACCTGCTCTAAATAATCTTTCTCTTCTATTTTCTGCGGTTTATTCTCCGCAACAGAGTGTAAATCCTTATAAATATCTCTTGTAAATCTGCTCAAAAGCTGGACTGAATTGGAAAAATAATTATACCCGTCACTCTCAATCCCATAAGTCTGTTCAATCGCCCTCACCTGTATATGCTGCATACTAAACAATACAAGTACCGCTAAAAATATCGGGACAAAAATAATAATACAGAATGAAATAATAATTTTATTTTTGAATTTCATACGTTTTCCCTCTACCTCACATTATAGAAAATGTACTTATCTATAATAAAATGGAGCTGCCGGATAAAAACCTATGTCTTTAATACGGCAACTCCATTATATCATGAACGCTCTGAAATCCTATGATATTTTCTGAAAAATATTCTAAACTTTTCATAAACCGAAAACGTTCAAAACTTCTTTTTCGTATTTTTATAAATATTTCTTCAAAGTATCTGCTTTATCTGTTGCTTCCCATGGAAGGTTTAAATCTGTACGTCCGAAATGTCCGTAAGCTGCTGTTCCACGGTAGATTGGTCTTCTTAAATCAAGCATTTTAATAATTCCTGCCGGGCGAAGGTCAAAGTTTTCGCGTACAATCTCAACTAACTTCTCATCAGAAACTTTTCCTGTACCGAATGTGTCAACCATAACAGATGTTGGCTGTGCTACACCGATTGCGTAGGAGAGCTGGATTTCACATTTTTCTGCAAGTCCTGCTGCTACAATGTTCTTTGCAACATAACGTGCTGCATAAGCTGCGGAACGGTCAACCTTTGTACAGTCTTTTCCGGAGAAAGCTCCGCCGCCATGACGTGCATATCCACCATAGGTGTCTACGATAATCTTACGTCCGGTAAGACCTGCATCACCGTGTGGTCCACCGATTACAAAGCGTCCTGTCGGGTTGATAAAGAACTTTGTCTCTGCATCTACAAGCTCTGCCGGAAGAATCGGGTCAAATACATATTTTTTGATGTCCTCATGAATCTGCTCCTGGGTGACATCCCCGTCATGCTGTGTGGATAATACAACTGCCTCTAATC
>CAKRCJ010000120.1 GCA_934307185.1 uncultured Roseburia sp. | reverse complement strand
CTCTAATCCCATACCGGTATCAATATTCTTTTGGGAAAGTTCGGTATAACCACCCTTTCCATCTCCCTCAAACTGGGTAAATACATTGTTCCATACTTCCATGAAACGGTCACAGTCGCAGCCTACCTTACAGTCCGGTTTGCCACAGCCGTATTTTTCCCCGCGGTCATAATAAATCTCTGAACATGGGCCACAAGGACCTGCACCATGCTCCCAGAAGTTATCACATTCCCCTGTTTCCGGGTCACGGTAAAATCTTGTGATTTTCTCTGCCGGAACACCGACTTCTTTTGTCCAGATATCAAATGCTTCATCATCCTCACCGTAGATAGATGGATACAGCCTGTCTTTTTCCAGTCCGAGAACCTCTGTTAAAAACTCCCATGACCATGCAATTGCTTCATGCTTAAAGTAATCACCAAAAGAGAAGTTACCAAGCATCTCAAAGAAAGTAAGATGTCTTGCTGTCTTACCAACGTTCTCAATATCTCCGGTACGGATACATTTCTGACAGGTGGTTACTCTTCTGCGAGGTGGAATCTCCTGTCCGGTAAAATATGGTTTTAAAGGTGCCATACCTGCATTAATCAATAATAAACTGTTATCATTGTGTGGCACTAATGAAAAGCTGTTCATTTTAAGATGTCCCTTGCTCTCAAAAAATTCAAGGTACATTCTACGTAATTCGTTCTCACCGTAAAACTTCTTCACGACTAAGTTCCTCCAAAATCTTTTGTACGGGAAAAACCGCACTTTATTTTCCAATAAAACTATTTATTGTCCTGTTCTGCTGCTGTCTTTGCATCTTTGTTCGCCCGTAATTTCTTTCCGGCAAAAAATCCTGCTAAGGCAACTGCCGCTAAAATAACCATAATGATTGCATACTGTAAAAATGAAGCTAAAAACGCCATTTCTTCTACCTGCCTTTCTAATATGGCAAACACTTATGCTTTGCAAAAATGTAAGCCAGCTCACAATTTAATTATTATAACGCACTTATTTCGCTATCGTCAAGTCTATACCACGTTATAATTCTTCGTTAAAATCAAATATCTGGTTTTCACATGCAATGCGGACAACACGCTCTGCCATTGCCTTATTGCTTAATCTGCGTGTGTATGCGGAAATTCCGGAATAATCCTGCCACATATGCATCGGGAAAACATACTCTGCATTCGTATTTTTCAAAAAATAATCAAAGCCGTCAAACTGGTGTTCCTTCAGTCTTGGATCCATCGGCACAAAAGCAAGGTTAATATCCTTTGCCGCCAGCCTTTTTATCTGACTCTTGTAGGCATGTTCCATTTTTCCGTTGACCAAATCCCCGGCACCTTCCCATTTCCAGTTATATAAATCTCCTGCATGGAAAAAGCTTGCCCCATTTGTTTTTAAATAAAACGCCACTCCTGCATCGGTCGAGCGTAATGTCTCAATCTCGATATCATCCACTTTATACTTTTCGCACGGACTGACATATAATATTTTTTCCTTTATGCTGTCATCAAATCCATGCTTCTGCAAAAAATGCCCCGTCATTTTGCAATCTTTTGAGAAAATATAATGAATATCCGTGTATTTTTCTGCCCACTTTAAACAGTCCATATCAAAATGGTCCCTGTGTTTGTGGCTCGCAAATACATAAACCGGCGTATCCTTCTCATATTCCGGGATTTGTCCGCCAAATGTATACCCATTCACCCTGTCCCCGGCAAACCAGTCAAAAATCAATACCTTTTCATCTACTTCCACTAAAAAGCAGCTATGATGTATAAAAATTACTTTCATGCTTTCTCCTTTAAAACTAAAATTCAACCCGCTTTTTAATCTGCTTTTCTACCCAGGCAATCGCCGGTCCAAGGCAAAATGCCATAAGAATGGAGACAATTCCAGCCTGTCCACCAAGAAGTATGCCAAGTACAAGCATCGTAATATCCCAGATCATACGCATTGTGCGGAAGGAAATCTTTTTTATCTTCTTTTGAATAATATACGGAAGCGCATCATACGGTGCCGTTCCAAGGTCTACTGTCAGATATACTCCAACCGCCATGACAAAAATAAAAAGTGCCGGAATAAGTACCAGAATCTTTACCGGCACACTTGTAAAGTATGTTGGAACTGAAAAACCATCCCACAGCCAGGAAAAGAAATCTATCGAATATCCTACCAAAAACATATTTCCAAGTGTACCAAACCCAATATAATGTCTGCCCCAGAGTATTACAAAAATAAATAATATAGTATTAAATAATGCCTGCCAGTTACCGAGTGACATTCCTAATCTGGTTGAAATTGCAAGGTTTAATGTTGTACATGGATCTGTTCCCCAATCCACACGGATAATTAGCGACAAAGCAAATCCCATTACAATTACAGAACCAGTCATTGCCACAAGGCGCTGCCAAAAATATTTTTTATCGTACATTCCTTTTATAAATTCTTTCATTCTACAGTTCCCATTAAATTTCCTTTTTCTTCCATTATAGTTTTTTTGCTATCTGCTGTCTACTTTTTATTTATGCATCCACTGTACCGTTGCTGCTAAAATTTTTGAAACTCCGGCTTCCAAAGTTTTTGCTCCGTCTATTATATTTTTCAAAAAAATCTGTCACGTTGGCTTTTGTTATCATTTGTACATCCTTTTTTTATCCAGAAAACTCTATCTGTTTTTTATATTTTTTATTATATTGTGAATACCAGAAAAAGTCCATCTTTATATGATAATGCAGACCATTCCTCCATTGTTATCATTGACAATTTTCTGCATGGTATCCTGTAACTTCATCTGACATTCATCATCCATCATCGCAATTTTATTTTTTATTCCGTCTTCCATAAGCTCCCCGATGGACTTACCAAAAATATTTGTCTCCCAGACTCCCTCTTCGCTCTTTGTTCCATCCTTTATATAGGAAATTAAATCATTTGCCTGCTCCTCGCTTCCGACGATTGGTGCAATCTCTGTCTCAATATTCGCCTTAATCATGTGGATGGACGGAGAAGTAGCTTTCATTTTCACCCCGAATTTATTGCCATGCCGGATAAGCACCGGTTCCTCCAGCTTAATATCTTTTAATCCCGGGTTTACCACACCATAGCCTTTCACCTGCACCTGTTCAAACGCTCCTGCCACTTTTTCGTAAGCCTCTTTCCGGGATGCCATTTCTTTTATCATCGTTATCAATTCATATTCTCCATGAATTGGCACTCCGGCAAGCTCACTCATGTTCTCATAATAATAGCGGTCCTCTACGTCAAATGTCATTTTAATTTTACCGGAAGAAAGATCCATTTCCTCTACTTTTATTTTTGAAATATATTTCTCCGGCTCAAACGTCTGCCTGTAAATATCTTTTGTTTTGTCTACTTTTTCCAAAACAGCCTGTGCCTGTTTGATAATTGCGCTTTTCACCGGATGGTCGGTTTGCAGCATTTCCGTCCACTTTGGAATATAAAACTCCACCTGCCCGATTGGGAACTCATATAAAACACTCTCTAAAATGTTATGGATATCTTCTTTTCTAAGCTGTTCACAATTTACCGGAATAACTGTATTTTTATACTTTTCTTCCAGCTCCATTACAAGATTCCGTGTTTCGGCAGCATATGGTCTTGCGGAATTTAATAAAATAACAAAAGGTTTTCCGATATTTTTCAGCTCGTTTACCGTTTTTTCCTCTGCATTTATGTAATTTTCACGGGTAATCTCTCCTATGGTTCCATCGGTTGTCACGACAATCCCTATTGTTGCATGGTCGCTTATGACCTTTTCTGTTCCGATGGAAGCTGCCTCTGTAAATGGTATTTCCTGGTCAGACCATGGTGTCTTAACCATTCTTTTCCCATTTCCTTCCATGTGCCCGACTGCCCCGTCTGTCATAAATCCGACGCAATCAATTAACCGCACCTTTACTTCTAAACCTTCCCCTTTATTTTTGTCATCCTTTAACATAATTGAGGCTGCCTGCTGCGGAATAAATTTCGGTTCTGTTGTCATAATTGTTTTTCCTGCTGCCGCCTGCGGCATTTCATCCATTGCGCGTTCTTTTTCTGCCCCTTCCTCCATGTACGGCAGTACCATCATTTCCATAAAACGTTTGATAAAGGTAGATTTTCCTGTCCGGACAGGTCCTACAATTCCTAAATAAATTTCTCCATTCGTGCGATTTTTGATGTCCCGGTAGAGATCATATTCTTTATACTCGCTATAATTGTCCATAAAAAAATTCCCTCCATATGTTATCACATCATATGAAAGGAATTTTCATTTTATTACCTGTTATAAAATCCTCTTTTCACTTTATTACGTGAAGCCTGCCGGGAATACATTTAAAGCATACTTCTGTCACATCCCCGCAGTATTCTCCGTCTGCATGTAAAACCATCGGCGTATTCAGTTTCAGATGATATTCCTTGCAGTCGGTCACTTCAAATCCCCGAAGCACCAGATGCTTTGCTGCCACAAGAAGCGGCAGGCAGAAAAAAGTTCTCCACTTTGGAATTCCCCATGCCGTGCATACTGAAAGCTTTCCATCTACTGCGGAAGCCTTCGGTGCCATCGGAACCCCGCCGCCCTCTGCACAAAAATTCATAGCCGCTGAAAAAATAAGCTTTTTAAAATTCTTCTGTCCCTTTTTATCAAAATGCGCACCAGCATCCGTTGTCTGCATTGTAAAAAGCGACTGCACCGTAAGCACAAGATACGTCAGTTTTCCAAGATGTATTTTATTTAATGTATCTTTCACCTTTGATTTTAAAGCCTTTTTGCATACAAGTGCATCCAGTCCTACACCGGAACTGATGGTAAATAGCCTTTTATCTTTTCCGCCGTTCCAGCTTACTTCTCCTAAATCCATGACAAATTCTTTTTTGCAGTTTAAGATTGCCTTAAGCTGCTCCCCGGGTGTTCCCTTTATGCCAAGCCCTCTTGCAAAATCATTTCCAGAGCCTGTCGGAATAACGCCAAACTGTACTTTTTCAAAATGTGTCATTCCATTGATAACTTCATTTATCGTGCCGTCTCCGCCAACAACAACTATCTGTGTCTTCTCTTCCGGTTTTTCACAAATCTCCTGTGCAAGTGCAAATGCATGCCCTTCATATTCTGTGACCCATGCCTTGTAAGGAATTTTTTCTGTATCTAAGATTTGTCTTACCTTACTCCAGGTTCTGCCGGCTTCTTTGCTTTTCGAATGCTCATTTACAATAAAGTACAGCATTTATCTGCCCTCCTTGCATTTTCTTTTGTTCTCATACATACATTCATCTGCTTCGTGCACTACTTTTAAAATATCTATGCCCTCGCCTTTGGCACTTCCAACTGCACTTGAAACCATAAGTCCGCCTTCCTTCCGGTGTCTTTCCAGATGGTCAAGCACTGCCTGTATCACCTGTGCTTCCTCATTTTCCTGCGGATTTTCAATAATCATCACAAATTCGTCACCACCGATGCGGTACGCCTGCCGTTTCTTTCCCGTCTGTTCATAGATTGCATAGGAAAGTGTCTCAATCAGCTTATCCCCCATGGAATGACCGAGTCTGTCATTAATTTCTTTTAAATTATTAATATCCCACATAATTGCTGCTACAAATTCAACCGACATATAATGTCCGGAAATCATCTCTTCATACTTCGTCTTATTATAAAGTCTCGTAGCGGCATCTACCTCCCTGCGGCAGGTAAGATCCGCAATACGGTAGGTATCCTCTGCACTGCTGACAATCGCATATTGCAGCATTACCGTAAAAACAAGTAATATCATTATAATAGGCAATGCAGCATATAAAACTATCACAAATACCGGACTCTCTGCTACCGGCAGTGTGAGATGTCCATCCACCACATCCGGCAGATACCAGGCTAATGTATAGTTGCTGCCCAAAAGTAAATTCATATCACAAATTCCATAATAAAAGCCAAAAATAAGGCTTACCGGTACTAAGACTGCGTCTAAGAAAAAGGTGCCCCAGAGTGCGCTCCTATCTCTGTACTGCACTGCAAAAAGCAGTGGAGCAACATAAACAAGTCCCGCATGAAAGGTCAGAAGTGTCACAATTACTCCTGAAATAAGACATACAATGAGCATTAAAATGTATTTCACCCATTTTTCTGACAACTGTGTTTTCTTATAAATGAACGGAAGCGGCAACCCGAAAAGAATGGAAATCCCATATGCAATATTATACACCTGCGCATTAATTACAAAAAAGCGGAACGATGTCAATAACCACGTCACCGTAAGAAAAATGTATATCAGCATAAGCCCGATTAGTACACGTTCATTTGCCTTTTTCTCCTGCTTTAATAATTCTTCCTCATATCGTTCATTAAAACCATTCATATCTTTATCCTCTGTAAAAATATTTCTAATTTTTATAGTATAGCATATTCTATTTATATTTCAAAAAAACTTTTTTAATTTTTGTTTTTTGTAAATTTTTCACAAAGGAAAGCTGTCGGACAGGCATAGCGCACCCCATCCCAAAACCGGATTTGGATATTCCAAAAATCCCGGAAGTTTTCTTGCGCCCCTGATAAGATAAGCTTTCAGCTTTTCTCCATAAAGATAGGCGTCATTTCCATTGACAATTCCCCACTGCTGCAAAAGAGCCGCGCTCCCCGTCACAAACGGGGTTGCCATAGACGTGCCGGTCCGCACCTGATAACCGCCTCCCGGTGCACAGGAGGTAATGTCAACTCCCGGTGCCACTAAATCCGGCTTCACCTGTCTTGTCGACCTTGTATAACCCCGCCCCGAAAAGTTTGCTGCACGGTCAAAGTAAGCG
>CAKRCJ010000119.1 GCA_934307185.1 uncultured Roseburia sp. | reverse complement strand
TTGTAGTGTAAAAATAAATTGTAAAATTTCTTTCCTGTTGCCGTTCGTTACCCTAAGACGATAGCCGCAAAATCTGCAGCACTACATTACCTAAACTCCGGTTTAATGAAACACAGCCTAAACCGTGGCAACGTCAGGTCATGCATTATCGTTGACTTTATTCCGCCAGATTTCCGGTATAAAGCTGATAATATTTTCCATGTTCTTTCATTAATTGTTCATGATTACCGCGTTCAATAATGCGTCCCTGTTCTAATACCATAATGCAGTCACTGTTACGGACTGTGGAAAGACGGTGCGCAATAACGAAAGTAGTACGTCCATGCATCAGCTTATCCATACCATCCTGGACGATTTTTTCTGTTCTTGTATCAATCGAAGAAGTGGCTTCATCTAAGATTAAAACGGGTGGGTCAGCAATAGCAGCTCTTGCGATGGCAAGTAACTGGCGCTGTCCCTGGCTGAGATTTGCACCATCACCGGTTAACATTGTGTTGTAACCGTCCGGAAGCTGGTGGATAAATGTATCAGCGTTGGCAAGTTTTGCTGCGGCGATGACTTCTTCATCAGTGGCATCTAATTTACCATAGCGGATATTATCCATAACAGTAGCAGTAAAAAGGTGTGTATCCTGCAATACAATGCCTAACGAATGACGTAAATCATCTTTTTTAATCTTGTTAATATTGATACCATCATAACGGATTTTTCCGTCCTGGATATCATAGAAACGGTTAATGAGGTTTGTAATCGTTGTCTTTCCAGCACCAGTGCTTCCAACAAAAGCAATTTTCTGTCCTGGAGTTGCAAACAGGTCTACGTTGTGCAGGACAATTTTATCCGGGTTGTAACCGAAGTCCACGTTATCAAAAACAACGTCACCTTTTAATTCAATATAATCAACGCTGCCGTCTGCCTGATGAACATGTTTCCATGCCCACATACCGGTACGCTCGCTGCATTCCACAATCTGTCCGTTTTCTTTTTTTGCACGGACGAGTGTAACATATCCATTGTCGGTTTCCGGTTTTTCATCTAATAAGTTGAAAATTCGTTCAGAACCGGCAAGTGCCATAACAATGTTATTAATCTGCATACTCAACTGGTTAATCGGCTGGCTGAAGCTCTTGTTAAAGGTTAAAAAGCTTGCAAGCTTACCTAAGGTAAATCCGCCAATTCCTTCTAAAGCCAGTACACCGCCGACTAGAGCGACAAGCACATAGCTTACATTTCCAAGCTGTGCATTGATTGGCATTAAAATATTACCAAATTTATTTGCGTTGTCTGCACTTTCGAATAACTGGTCGTTTAATTTGTTAAAGTTGGCAATACTTTCTTCTTCGTGGGTGAAGACCTTTACTACCTTCTGACCGTTCATCATTTCTTCGATATATCCATTTACGGCAGCAATGTCACGCTGCTGTGCAATAAAGTATTTTGCACTGGCTCCACCGACGACTTTGGTGGCATAAAGCATAACACCGACCATGACAAGCGTGATAATTGTCAATGGAATATTTAAAACAATCATGGCACCAAGTACGCTCACAATTGTAATGATACTGTTTAAAACCTGCGGGATACTCTGGCTGATCATCTGGCGGAGCGTATCAATGTCGTTGGTATAGGTTGACATAATATCACCGTGTGGGTGTGTGTCAAAATAGCGGATTGGAAGCTCCTCCATATGTACAAACATATCGTTTCTGAGGTTTCGTAAAGTACCCTGTGTGACATAGACCATGATTTTTGACTGACCATAAGATGCAAGTGCACCGCAGGCATAAAAAATGGCAACACGTCCGATAGCATGTGATAATTCTGTAAAATCAGGGGAAGCCTGCTTTGTCAGTGGAATGATATAATCATCAATTAAGGTCTGCATGAATAAAGTACCCTGTACATTGGAAAATACTGCAATAAAAAGACAGATGACAACAATGATACAGGCAAAACCGTAATTTTTAAAAATATAAGAGAGCAGCCGGGCTAAAAGCTTTCCCGGATTTGTAACCTTTGGTTTTGGTCCGCGGGCATTCTGACGCATAGGTCCGTTTTTTGGTTCTGCCATTAATTTACACCTCCTTCATCAAAATCACCGCTTCCCTGTGTCTGGGACTCATAGACTTCGCGGTAAATTTCATTTGAATTCATTAATTCTTCGTGTGTTCCGAAGCCGTCAACGACGCCGTTGTTTAACACAATAATACGGTCTGCATTCATGACGGAAGAAATCCGCTGTGCAATAATAAGCTTTGTTGTATCAGGAATTTCTTCGGCAAAGGCTTTTCGGATTTTAGCATCGGTTGCGGTATCTACAGCACTTGTACTGTCATCTAAAATTAAAATCTTCGGATTTTTAAGCAGTGCCCTTGCAATACAAAGACGCTGTTTCTGACCACCAGAGACATTTGAACCGCCCTGTTCAATATAGGTGTTATATCCGTCCGGAAACCGGTTGATAAATTCCGAAGCACAGGCAAGATCACAGGCATGCTGACATTGCTCGTCGGTTGCATCTTTATTTCCCCAGCGGAGATTGTCGTAAATCGTACCGGAGAAAAGAACGTTATTCTGTAATACGACAGAAACTTCATTACGCAGCGTATCAAGGTCGTAGGAGCGGACATCTTTCCCACCGACGTAAACAGCACCTTCTGACACATCGTATAAACGGCTGATAAGGTTTACAAAGGAAGATTTCGAGCTTCCGGTTCCGCCGATAATACCGATAGTTTCACCGGATTTTATCGAAAGATTTACATCGTCAAGCACCGGTTTGTCAGAAGTTTTGTTATAACGGAAGGTGACATGGTCAAAACGGATGCTTCCGTCAGTAACTTCAAAGTCAGGTTTTTCAGGGTTTGTGATGTCACTCTTTTCATTTAATACCTCACAGATACGTTCTGCACTGGCAATACTCATTGTAATCATAACAAATACCATGGATAACATCATAAGGCTCATCATAATATTCATGCAGTAAGTGAGGAGACTCATTAATTCACCAGTGGTAAGCGTGGAGGATACGATCATTTTTGCACCAATCCAGCTGATTAAAATGATACAGGTATAGACTGCAGCCATCATGACAGGTGTATTGTAGACAATGACACTTTCTGCTTTTACGAACATTTTGTAAATATTTTCGCTTGCTTTCGTAAAACGGTTCTTTTCATAGTCTTCACGGACGTAAGCTTTTACGACACGGATAGCAGACACATTTTCCTGGACAGAGGCATTTAAGTCATCGTATTTCGGGAAAACCTGCGTGAAGTATTTATGTGCTTTTACTGTGATAAAAGCAAGAATAATACCGAGAATGATAACAGCACCAAGATAAATGCAGGCAAGTCTCGCGTTGATAAAAAATGCCATGCACATCGCACAGATTAATGAGATAGGCGCACGCACACACATTCTTAAAATCATCTGGTATGCCATCTGCAGGTTTGTTACATCAGTGGTAAGTCGTGTGACAAGACCAGCAGTGCTGAATTTGTCAATATTGGAAAAAGAAAAGGTCTGGATGTTTTCATACATTGCTTTCCTTAAATTACGTGCAAAACCGGTAGAGGCCCTTGCACCGTATTTTCCACCCATGACACCGGCAAAAAGTGAGACGGCGGCAGCGGCAATCATAAGTCCGCCCATGGCATAAATGTGATGGATGTCTCCTTTTTCAACACCATTGTCGATAATTGATGCCATCATAAGGGGAATAATGGTTTCCATGAGAACTTCTAAAATCATGAAAACCGGAGTAAGAAAAGAGTCTTTTTTAAACTCTTTTATTTGTGCTCCGAGAGTTTTTAGCATATTTTCAACTCCTTTTTTTATAATTTTTATTGCTTTTTATTTGTTAGTGTGCTAACAATATATTTATAAGGCATACAAAACAGAATGTCAATGATAAATTTTGGTGGAGAATTAAGAAAGAAAAAATGAGACATGAGGACAGTGTAGGATATAAAATGCGGCTCATTCATAACCGTATTCATAAGCAGATGGAGGCAAAGCGTCTGGCAAACGAAGGAGATATTACCGGGATGCAGCGTTGGACAATGGGATATTTAAACGAACATTCGGGGGAAGAAATTTACCAGAAGGATATCGAGCAGGAGTTTAAAGTATCGAGGGCGACTGCGTCGAACATGTTGCAGCTTATGGAGAAAAAAGGGCTTGTGACAAGGGAGAGCGTCAGCCATGATGCAAGATTAAAAAAAATTTCACTTACGCAGAAAGCAAAAAATATGGTACAAAGAGCAGATATGGATGTGCGTGAGATGGAGGAGACGGTCTTAAACGGTTTTGATAAGGAAGAAACGGCACAGTTAAAAGCGTACCTCGACCGGATTATGGAAAATATCGGTGTGATAAACGAATGTGAAAAAAACTGTGGGAATGGTAGGACGAAAAAGCATGACCACAAGATATAGTGGTAAAAAAATATCGTAAAAAATTTACAATTTATCAGGGATATTTTTGTACACATTAGTGAAGGGTAGCATGAATACTGGGGTTGCAGTGTTTTTGCTATCTTTTTTGTTTACATAACATCATACATAATGTAGTAAAGTGTGTTGACAAAGACACAAGATATTGTATAATGAATTCTGACACTGGCAGCGGAGAAAAGCATGCCGGAGATTTTTTAGAAACAGAGATTTAGTTAAGGTAGAATGGAGAGCGAAAAAAAGAAATGAAGATTATTAAAAGAAGCGGAATGGAAGACACTTTTGATATTCAGAAGGTAGAGGCGGCAATCCGCAGAGCAAATGACAGTGTAATTGATTATGAGAAGCTGTCAGATGAGAAAATAGAGCAGATTATTTCCAATGTGGAAAGAGCATGTGAGAATATGAAGCGTTCACCGAGCGTAGAAGAAATTCAGGATATGGTTGAAAACCAGATTATGAATCAGCGCGCATTTAATGTGGCACGTAATTATATTACTTATCGTTATAAGAGAGCTTTGGTACGTAAATCCAATTCTACGGATGAACAGATTTTAAGTCTGTTAGAGTGTAATAATGAAGAAGTAAAGCAGGAAAATTCCAACAAAAATCCTACCGTAAACAGCGTACAGCGTGACTACATGGCAGGTGAGGTGAGCAAGGATATCACCAGAAGATTTTTGTTAGATGAGGATATTGTAGAAGCGCATGAAAAAGGAATTATCCACTTCCATGACGCAGACTATTTTGCACAGCATATGCATAACTGCTGTCTTGTGAATTTAGAGGATATGCTTCAGAATGGTACGGTTATCAGTGAGACGATGATTGACAGACCAAAGAGCTTTTCCACAGCATGCAATATTGCAACACAGGCAATTGCGCAGATTGCAAGCTCACAGTATGGTGGACAGAGTATTTCTCTTTCCCATCTTGCACCGTTTGTAGATGTCAGCCGTCAGAAGTTCAGAAGAACCGTCCGCGAGGAATTAGAGGCTGCCGGTGTTGAACCGACCGAGGACATGGTAAATAGAATTGCAGAGATGCGTGTCAAAGAGGAGATTAACCGTGGGGTACAGATGATTCAGTATCAGGTTATCACTTTGATGACAACCAACGGACAGGCTCCATTTGTAACAGTATTTATGTATTTGAACGAAGTGCCGGAGGGACAGCTTAGAGATGACCTTGCAGCAGTAATTGAGGAAGTGCTTCACCAGAGAATTTTAGGAGTTAAGAATGAAAAAGGAGTTTATATTACTCCGGCTTTCCCAAAACTGATTTATGTTTTAGAGGAAGATAATATCAGGGAAGGAAGCAAATACTGGTATTTGACAAAGTTAGCAGCAGAGTGTACTGCAAAGAGAATGGTACCGGATTATATTTCCGAGAAAATCATGAAAAAGCTGAAACAGGGAAACTGCTATACATGCATGGGCTGCCGTTCGTTCTTAACCGTTTATAAAGATGAGAATGATAAGTTCAAATTCTACGGAAGATTTAACCAGGGTGTTGTCACAATTAACCTTGTAGATGTTGCATGTTCTTCTGGAAGAGATATAAAGAAGTTCTGGGAGATTTTAGATGAGAGATTAGAGCTTTGCCACAGAGCATTGATGACAAGACATGAGAGACTAAAGGGAACACCTTCCGATGTTGCTCCTATTCTCTGGCAGAACGGTGCGCTTGCGCGGCTGAAAAAGGGCGAGACCATCGACAGACTTTTGTACGGCGGTTATTCTACGATTTCCCTTGGTTATGCAGGTCTTTGTGAATGTACCAGATATATGAAGGGTGTTTCCCATACAGATCCGGACGGAACACCATTTGCACTTGAAGTAATGCATCACTTAAATGATGCATGTACAAAGTGGAAAGAGGAACACAATATTGATTTCAGCTTATACGGAACACCATTAGAGTCAACCACATATAAATTTGCAAAATGCTTGCAGAAACGTTTTGGCGTTATTCCGGGTGTTACAGATAAGAACTATATTACAAATAGTTATCATGTACATGTGACCGAGAACATGAGCGCATTTGATAAACTGAAGTTTGAATCACAGTTCCAGGAGCTTTCTCCGGGTGGAGCCATCAGCTATGTGGAGGTTCCGAATATGCAGAATAACCTTGATGCAGTTATATCTGTAATGCAGTATATTTATGATAATATCATGTATGCAGAATTAAATACAAAGAGTGATTACTGCCAGGAATGTGGATATTCCGGTGAAATCAAAATTGTAAATGATAAAGACGGAAAGTTAGTCTGGGAATGCCCAAACTGTGGCAACCGCGACCAGAATAAAATGAGCGTTGCAAGACGTACCTGTGGATATATCGGCACCCAGTTCTGGAA
>CAKRCJ010000118.1 GCA_934307185.1 uncultured Roseburia sp. | reverse complement strand
CATCACAATCGCTACAAACAGCTTCGCCCCGGAAGAAATTCCAAGCACGAACGGACCTGCAATGGGATTATGAAAAAAGGTCTGTAACAGATAGCCTGATAACGCAAGCGCTCCGCCAAGCAATATTGCAGCAAGTGTTCTCGGAAGTCTTATCTGAAACAAAATCGTTGCATAAAGTTCATCTGTTTCCCCCCTTAACTGCTTCCAGATATCCGAAACCGGAATGGATACACTTCCGGCACACACACTGATTGTGAAAAAAAACACAAGCAATGCCAGTAACAGTGCAAAACAGATTGTATATCGTATTTTTCTATTTGAGCTTATATATATAGGTAAGTTCATCTGTATCCTCCGATGTAAGCATCTCATGGAAATCATAAATAATACTTCCGGTATCCATCGTATCCTGATAAAGATTTTTTCCGATGCACCACACATTTTTCTCTTTTACTGCCTTGAAGTTTTCAAACAGGCTGTTTTTTGCAAGCAGATCCGAAATCGTGTATAAATTTCCGTCAATCGTGCTGTTATAGACCAGATAATCTGCATCTTTTGCTTTGGCATAAAACTCCTCCATCTGCATATTTACACTTGATGCCGCATTATCCTCCCCCTTTAAGTTTTCAAAAATGTAGTTTCCACCGGCAAGCTCTATCATTTTGGGAACATAATCATTGCTTTTCCGCACACTGACCGTCCCCGCTGTTGTAATATAAAAGAATGCCACCGTTTTCCCGGTATTCTCTGCATCAGAAAGCTCCTCTACATACTGCTTCTGCACGCCAAATGCTTCTTCTGCCGCTTCCTCTTTTCCGGTCAGCACGCCGTAGAGCTTCACCCACTCGGTTCTGCCAAGCGGGCTTTCTTCATAACTGGAATGGTCCACCAAAACCGGAATGCCAAACTTTTCCAGATTTTCCTTTACCTCCGGGGCATGTCCAATCATCGTACTTTCAATGGCAAGCTCACAGTCTTTGGAACAGATTAATTCATAATCCGGGGCATTGTATTTTCCTGCATATAAAATTTTTCCGTCCGCCATTGCCTCTTTCGCCGCGGCAATCTCCCATTTTTCCTCCGTCAGCCCGGACAGGCAGATGTTATCTAATGCATCTATCTCACAAAACATATCCATTGTTGCGGAAGCAACCAGATAAATATTCGATACCGGCGCATTTAAAACAGTAATTCCTTCTTCCAAATCGTCCGGCACATCTGCATTTTGTGTATTTAAAAGAAATCTGCTGCCGTCGGAAATGGAAACCAGTTCAAATCCATCGGTATAATAATCAACGGCAAACTCTGTGGCATAGTCTAAATCCATGCTTTTCTCATAGGTTAATTTGCTGCTGATGTTATGGTCTTTGCTATTTAAAGCTTCCTTTTCTTTTCCACAGCCGGTCATGACTGCTGCAAGCAAAAGAACCAACAGCAAGGAGAGATATTTTATTGTCTTTTTCATTTCTTTACTTCTTTCTTTTTCTTCTTCCATGCCAGAAAGCTTACACCTGCTGCAACAATCACGGCAGCTACATATAAAACAGCAATCACTTCCATCGGTTTTTCTTCTTTGCTTACGATGGAACTGCTGTCTAATAAAATGGTATAGGAAATCTCATGCGGTACACTCATGGCAGTTGTGTCCGCCGTCACTTCCACCTCTTTATCAAATGCCATTACCGGAAGTTCAAATACAGAATTTCCTTCCGTATTTACCGGATAATAGGTTTCTTCGTCAAGCACCATATAATCGTAATATGGACTGCTCCATTCAATGTCTATGACCGCTTTTTCGTCCTGCACGATTATCGTCGCAGGAGATGTGACAGATGCCCGTCCGCTTCCTCCGGATAACTGCACTTCAATCAGATATTCTCCGTCTGCAAGGTCGGTGTCTGCTCCCATTTGCCATAATGTTGTATTAGTCCCTCTTGTCTGCATGCTTTTTCCTCTCTTTTTCGCTGCTTGATATAGATACTTGCGAAACTTATCGAACAAGTAAATTATATTGTTAATTTATCACAATTATAAATACCTTAATATAAGTTTCGCAAGTATCTATAACTACGCGGCTGTAAGAATAAGAGCAGAAAAAAAGCGCTTCTCTTCCAAGAAACGCTGTACAAAATCTCCCTATCATATTCTCCCTTTTGCATACAAAAAAACAGACAGACTGCTTTTTGTTCCAGGTCAAATCTTTCTCATCCGTACAGCCAGTTACTCGTGGCATGGAAACAATATTTTGTTTCCCGTACAACAAACAGGCAGGTCTCCTGGCTTATAGATCATTATGCATTGCCCTCTTCCCGGTTTCCCAGTGAGTTTCTGGCGGGCACTCCCTAAATACAGTGACGAGTTCGTACAG
Organism: uncultured Roseburia sp.; assembly: GCA_934307185.1. Taxonomy (GTDB): domain Bacteria; phylum Bacillota; class Clostridia; order Lachnospirales; family Lachnospiraceae; genus Roseburia. The sequence continues at coordinate 4,646 of CAKRCJ010000118.1, read as the reverse complement.
GATTCGCACCTGTTTCCCTTTTCACCAAATCCGACAGCACTGTGGTGCTGCCTATCTGACACCTGTTTGTTTCCTATAAAGTTCGTTTGAACTATAACACATGCATAAAAAAATAGCAATCTGTCATTCAAAATTGTTTGAAAGATTGTTTGCAAGAAGTGCTTTCTTAAACTGTATTGCAGCATCTTTTAACAGATGCTCACTGTCAAAAATAAGACATATGTTTCTTTCCGGGATTTTTTCTTTTAAGGGCAGTCTTAATACCTCCCGCTTTTTTCGCGCCTCCTCCGCCATCGCCTCCGGAATAAAGGCAAGTCCAAGCCCTGCTTTTACAAGTAGTAAAATCTGGTCGGTTGTCGCCGCCTCTGTATCCACTTTTATCTCTAACCCACAGGACGCAAACAAATCCCTGTAAAACTGAAAAGTCATTGTCTCTTTTCCAAGGCAGATAAACGGATATTGCATAACTTCATAAAGCTCTAATTCCCGTCCCGCCAGATATTCAAATTCTTTTGCACCAATTAATATTTCCTGGAAAGGCTGTAACATGACTGTTTTCAATGGCTTTTCCACATGAACCGGCGTGGACACAACTGCAAAATCAATCTTTCCACTTTTTACCGCCTCCACTGCCTGCGGCGTTGAATAGTTATACAGCTTTAAGCGTATTCCCGGATAAACCTCGTGAAACTTCTTCAGTTTCTCCAAAAGGAACAGATTTAACGCCGTCTCACTGGCTCCAAGCGCAATACTGCCATGCGCTACCCCTGCACATTCTGTCAGTTCTTCTTCTGCCGCCAAAAGCTGTTCCATAGCTGCCGCCACATGTTTATACAGTTTTTCTCCTTCTGCCGTGAGAAAAACGCCCCGGTTTGTCCGCACAAAAAGTGTACTGTGTACCTGTTCCTCAAGACAGTTCATTGCTCTTGTGACATTCGGCTGGCTGTTTCCGAGCACTCTTGCAGCCCTTGTAAAATTATTATATTTTGCAACATAATAAAAAATTTTATAATATTCAAAATTTACATTCATAAAGCCTCTCTGATATATCAATTTATTATTTCTGTCATATCAATTATAGCTTTTACCTATTTCTGTTTCAATAGTATAATTTTTAAAAATAAAAAGAGAGGAAGCGTATTCACTCATGACAGAGAAAACAATTTTTCCAAGAGAAGAAAAGGCTGATGTATTATTCGAAAAAATATTAAATGACCCCTGGGCATGCGAAAAGCTTCAGGAAACCTTCTGCAGCTCCTTATTCTGCAACGAGGATGGAAATTTTCCACTGTCCTCCACTGAATTTTCCAAAGCACTTTTCAATTCTTATCATAATAAAGATTTATCTGCTTTTCTTATGGCTATCTGTCAGAATACCTTATTCGATTTGCTTAGAAATTCTTATTTAATTCCGTACCGCTTCAATGCCGACGGAAAAAACAATCCGCTCATTCTGACAGATGACCACGGCGTTTTGCTGCCGGGATACAAAAAAGCAGTACATGACAAAGATTATCAGCATTTTTTTGACATTTACAGCCACCTTGACAATCAGGAAAAAATCTATTTTGCGCAGGCATACCGCTATCGTCACGCCTACGCCTCCGAGGAAATGAACACCGAACAGCAAATCCTCGAAAAAAATACCGGGGTACTGCTCATCCGCGAGCTGCCGGATACCGTAAAATTAAAAGAGACCGAAGCCGAGGCATACTCTGCTGTGTGGGACCTTATGATTGAGTTGGAAAAAAATCTTCCTATGGCATATATTTTTTACGGTCAGGACTCTCTGGTAGAAAAAAATAACCGTTATGATGAAATCGGCATTTTTCTTCCAAATTCTCTTTTCCTGAAAAATTTAGAACGTCATGTAAAAAAGGCTGAGGCGATTATTTATGCAGAAAAATAACTATGTAGAAATCATGGAAAAAAATCATATGGAAATTCCATGGCACGATTATACCGAAAATGACAGCAATGTTTTAATTGATAAAGCTGGATTAATCGAAAAGGCTTCCGTTATCGGGAGGGTTGGATTAATTATGCTCTCCTGCGGAACCGGTGCGTGGCGTGTGCGTACCTCCATGAACCGGCTTGCGAAGCAATTAGGTGTCACCTGCACGGTAGATGTCGGGTTAATGTCGATTGAATTTAACTGTTTTGATGGAAAAGACTGTATTTCCCAGTCTTTAAGCATTGCAAACACCGGTGTCAATACGTCAAAACTCTACCGCATGGAGCAGTTTGTTGACAATTTTCCAAAAGAAGAAGCACATCTGACCGGCGAGGAAATCCACAGACGTTTAGATGAGATTGAAGCAATCCACACTCTTTATTCTCCGGCAAAGCTCGGTCTTGCCTCTGCTCTGGCATGCTGCGCTTTTACTTTTCTTCTTGGCGGCGGTCCGGTGGAAATGAGTCTTGCTTTTATTGCAGCCGGTATCGGAAATGTCATCCGTACCAAATTAATAAAGCATCATTACACATTATTTTTAAATATTGCGGTATCAATTTCTGCCGCCTGCCTGACCTATGCCGTTTGTCTGCATACCGCCGAGGTTTTGTTCCATATTCCGTCTTTCCATGAAGCCGGCTATATTTGTTCCATGCTGTTTATTATCCCCGGATTTCCTTTCATCACAAGCGGAATTGACCTTGCAAAATTAGATTTGCGCTCCGGCTTGGAACGGCTGACCTATTCGATTATTATAGTTTTAGTCGCCACGATGTCTGCATGGATTATGGCACTGCTGTTAAAGCTGCAGCCACAGGATTTTACTACACTTACGATTTCTCCTGTCCTGCATCTTATCCTGCGGTTAATTGCCAGTTTTTGTGGTGTATTTGGTTTCTCGATTATGTTTAACAGTTCCATTCCAATGGCCGCTACTGCTGCTTTTATCGGTGCCATTGCAAATACCTTACGGTTAGAGCTTGTCGAATTTACGGATACACCGGCTGCCGCTGCTGCTTTTGCCGGAGCTTTAACCGCCGGACTTTTAGCCTCTGTAATAAAGAAATGGAACGGTTATCCACGGATTTCCCTGACGGTTCCTTCCATTGTCATCATGGTTCCGGGACTTTACCTTTACCGGGCAATCTATAACTTTGGAATTATGTCCTTAACCGAAGCGGTTTCGTGGTTTGCTGCGGCTGTCATGATTATCATTGCGCTTCCGCTTGGATTAATCTTTGCGAGAATATTAACCGACCGGACTTTCCGGTACTGTACTTAATGTAAAATGGGTTTCTTCCTTAATATATAGGAAACTTACAGATAATTGCGAAACTCATAGAAACAGTAAATTGGATTGTACAAAATGAATAAAAGCTAAGAAGACACTGGGGAGCCGCCGGTCCTTAGAAACCAACGGCAGCATTTCGTTCTGATTTATCAGATACGAAATACTGTCGTTGGTTTCTTAGTACCGTTGCGAGCGACACGTAACGCAAGTGTGTCTTCGATGATTTTATTCATTTTGTACAATCACAGATAGTTTAAATTGAGTTTCGCAATTACCTACAAGCACTAAAAAAGAAGGAGAAAAGTGTTTGTACCGGTCACTTTTCTCCCTCTTTTTTCTTTGTCACATTAACAAACCTTTTCCAGGATTTCATTTAAGGCATTGCCACTGCTGGAATGACATCTTACCACCTCGGCTTTGCTGCGCTCTGCTTCCGCTACGGCACATTTTACCATTTTGTGGGATACAGTATTGGTAAACAGAATAATCAAATCCGGTGACCCTATCTGGCTGCTTAACTTTGCAGGCATCTGGGTAAATACTTTTGCCTTACATTTATGCTCTTTACAAATTTTTTTATACTGACATACCATACGGTCATGTCCTCCAATAATGACTACGCTCATAAATCGTCCTTTCTGCGGCTTTTCTTACAGTGCCGCCAACTGTTTCCCTAAATCCTTGCATGCTTCGATTGCATCATCGTCCGGCGCTTCCTGGCAGATAACGCCTTCGCCATTTACTACAGTTGCTCCTGCTGCGCTCATACGGTCTACCCAGTCACGCATCCACTGTCCGTCACCCCAGCCGTAAGAACCAAATAATGCGATTGTTTTTCCTGCTGCAAAGCCTTCTACGTCACTTACAAACGGCTCCATTTCGCTTTCTTCCAAAACCTCTGCTCCCATTGCAGGGCAGCCCATTGCAAAACCTTTTGCTGCTTTTAAATCATCTAATGAGGCACTTGCAACATCTACAACCACTGCCTCTTTGCCTGCCGCAGTCACACCTTCTGCAACTGCATTTGCCATGCTCTCTGTGTTTCCTGACTGTGACCAAAATACGATTGTTACTTTATCCATGATATTTTTCCTCCATTTTTTACAGTTCTAACGATTTCCATTCTTTTTTATTTTATCGTTTTGCTGTTTTTTCTATTCTTTTTTCGTAGCTGCCGGATGCAGTTACCATGTAAAAAGTTAGTATATTCTAACCATTATGTAAAATTAAGCAATGTATCCCGTTGCATGTGTAAGATAATTCTTTGATTTTATAACCATATCTTTTATCCCGAAGCCCTGTGCGAGAAACTCTAACAAAAGCTTTCTTGCCTCCTCGTACCGTTTGAACAAAGCTACTTTTTCTTCCACATGTCCATATACCTTCCAGTAACCGGAGTAG
>CAKRCJ010000117.1 GCA_934307185.1 uncultured Roseburia sp. | reverse complement strand
GGCTTTATCCGCACGGAGAAAGTCGGTAATATGGCATCTGCGACAAGTGTTTACCCGGTGGTACGTACAAAATTAGTAGAATTACAGCGCAAGCTTGCGAAAAGCACGAATGTCATTATGGATGGACGTGATATCGGAACATGTGTTCTTCCGGATGCACAGGTAAAGATTTACCTTACCGCAAGTTCTGCCACAAGAGCAAAAAGAAGATTTGATGAATTGACAGCAAAAGGTGTTTCCTGCAATTTAGAGGAAATCGAAAAAGATATCATTGACCGTGATTACAGGGATATGCACAGGGAAACCTCACCGTTAAAACAGGCAGAGGATGCCCTCCTGCTCGACTCCTCAGATATGAATATCGATGAGGTGGTAGCGGCTATCCGTAAAATTTACGAAGAAAGAAAATAAAAAACATTGGGATAAGGAATCATTTATGAATGTTATTTTAGCAGAAAGCGCCGGGTTTTGTTTCGGGGTAAAGCGGGCGGTTGAGACAGTTTATAAGGAAGCGGAGAAAAAAAAGACGCCGATTTATACGTTTGGCCCAATTATCCACAATGAGGAGGTTGTCGCCGATTTAGAACAAAAAGGTGTAAAAGTCATAAATTCTACCGGAGAACTAAAAACACTTCCGAAAGGAACTGTCATTATCCGGTCGCACGGGGTGGAGAAAAAAATATATGACGAAATCAAAGCGGCAGGCTTTGAAATAGTAGATGCCACCTGTCCGTTTGTATTAAAAATCCACCGGCTGGTCGGAGAGTATGGCGCAAAGGGATACCACATTATTATTATTGGAAATGAGGCACATCCGGAGGTAGAAGGAATTAAAGGCTGGGCGAGCCCGGATATTACAACTGTAATTGGAAATCGCGAAGAAGCAGAAAAATTTTCCGTTTCTCCCGGAAAAAAGGTCTGTATTGTATCACAAACGACATTTAATTACAATAAATTTCAAGAATTAGTTGAAATTGTGAACAAAAAAGGTTATGATATTATTGTTTTAAATACTATCTGCAATGCGACAGAGGAAAGACAGACTGAAGCAGAACGTATTGCGAAGGAAGTCGATGCGATGATTGTCATCGGCGGGAAGGCGAGTTCTAATACGCAGAAGTTATTTGAAATCTGTAAAAAAGAATGTGAAAATACTTACTATATACAAACAATAAAGGATCTTGATTTGACCAGATTAAAATCCACCGATAACGTAGGTATTACCGCAGGGGCTTCTACCCCAAACAATATTATTGAGGAGGTTCAAAAGAATGTCAGAAATGAGCTTTGAACAAATGTTAGAGGAATCATTTAAAACAATAAGAAATGGAGAGGTAGTTGAAGGTACCGTTATCGATGTTAAACCTGATGAAATCGTTTTAAATATCGGATACAAATCAGACGGAATCATTACTCGTAATGAGTACACAAATGAAGCAAATGTTGACCTTACAACAGTAGTTTCAGTGGGCGATACCATGGAAGCCAAAGTTTTAAAAGTAAACGATGGCGAAGGACAGGTACTTTTAACTTATAAGCGCCTCGCAGCTGAAAAAGGAAGCAAGAGATTAGAGGAAGCATTCGAAAACAAAGAAGTTTTAACAGCAAAGGTTGCACAGGTATTAGACGGCGGTTTATGTGTTGTAGTTGATGAGACAAGAGTATTTATTCCTGCAAGTCTTGTATCTGACTCTTACGAGAAAGACCTTTCCAAATACAAAGACCAGGAAATCCAGTTCGTAATCAGCGAATTCAATCCAAAACGCAGAAGAATTATCGGCGACAGAAAACAGTTATTAGTTGAGAAGAAATTAGAACAGCAGAAAGAGCTTTTTGCCAAGATTAAAGTTGGTGATGTAATGGAAGGCACTGTTAAGAATGTAACAGATTTCGGTGCATTTATTGATTTAGGCGGAGCTGATGGTTTACTTCATATCTCTGAGATGTCATGGGGAAGAGTAGAAAGCCCTAAGAAAGTATTTAATGTTGGAGATACTGTTAAAGTATTTATCAAAGACATCAACGAGACAAAGATTGCACTCAGCATGAAATTCCCATCCGAAAATCCTTGGAACGGTGCTGCTGAGAAGTTTGCAGTTGGCAATGTTGTAAAAGGAAAAGTTGCAAGAATGACAGATTTCGGTGCATTCGTTGAGCTTGCTCCGGGAGTAGACGCATTACTTCATGTTTCACAGATTTCAAAAGACCATGTTGAAAAACCATCTGATGTGTTAAAAATTGGTCAGGAAATCGAAGCAAAAGTTGTTGACTTCAATGAAGATGATAAGAAAATCAGCTTATCTATTAAAGCTTTAGAGGCTCCGGAAGAAGCAGCAGAAGAAGAAGCTCCTACAGAAGAATAAGAATTGTTTTTTACTAAATAGGCTTACAATTTGTAAGCCTATTTTTGTAAAGCTTATTATGGGATACAGAGACAGAACACATGTTTCGTACAAGAGATGAGGTAGAGATATGTTTGATAATTATGAAAAATTTAAAAAAGATGTCTTTGCTCTGACAAAGATTGATTTAAACTGTTATAAAGAGAAGCAGATGCGCAGAAGAATTGATACTCTGATTACAAAGAACAGCATTACTTCTTATGATGCATATGTGGCTCTTATCAAAAAAGACAAAGAGAAATTCGAGCAGTTTGTTAATTTCCTTACCATTAATGTTTCCGAGTTTTACCGTAATCCGGAACAGTGGAAGATATTAGAAGGAGAAGTTTTCCCGAAACTGATTAAAACCTTCGGAAAGAATTTGAAAATATGGAGTGCTGCCTGCTCTACCGGCGATGAACCATATTCCTTAGTTATGGCATTGTCCAGACAAATACCGCTTACCAATATTAAAGTCATTGCAACGGATATTGACAAGCAGGTGTTAGATACTGCCCGTATGGGACTTTACAATGAAAAGAGTATTGCAAATGTTCCAAAGGATTTGAAAGATAAATATTTCAAGAAAATCGGTTCTTCTTACCAGATTTCGGATGAGATTAAGAAGAGAGTAGAATTCAAAGAACATAACCTGTTAAAGGATCCATATCCGACTGGCTGCAATCTTGTTGTATGCAGAAATGTAGTTATCTACTTCACAGAAGAAGCAAAAGATGAGATTTATAAAAAATTCAATCAGTGTATGGTTAAAGGCGGCGTCCTTTTTATCGGAAGTACCGAGCAGATTATGAATTATAAAGAACTTGGATTTTCAAGAGAAAAATCATTCTTCTTCGAGAAAATGTAAAGGGAGTGCTTTGCACTCTCTTTTATATTTTAAAGGAGACATCCCATATTCTTTGCGAAAAGCATCTCCAAAATAATTCCCGTCATTAAAACCGCAACAAAGTGCAATCTCAGTGATGTTTAAGTCAGAATGTACTAACAGCTCGGTTGCTTCATATAAACGTATCTTCGTGAGATATTCCTTAAACCCAATGCCGGTGATGGATTTAAACTTTTTCGAGTAATAGGTCGGACTCATATGAACTGCCGCAGCGACATCGGAAAGAGAAAGATTTTCCCTGAAATGATTGAAAATATAACGCGCAGAAGTCTGAATGGCATTTTCCATCAGATTTAAGTCCTGTAACTGGATGCGGTCGCGGTTTCTTGCGAGTAACGACAAAATCAATATGGCATACGCCCGGCTGTCTGCCTCAGAAAATGAATTTTTTTCTTCTGTCTCGCAGTAGAGGGCATCAAGCAGGGAATGAGCCTGCATCTGTATCTGTGAGGTAAGATGTAAAACCGGATATTGAAAAAGTATCTGCAACAAAAAGGCAGCTTCCGTGCCAAAAAGTGAGTCAATATAATCGGTTGTGAAATGCAGATTGTATCGTTCCACAAGCGAATTTGCATTATAGACAAACCTGTGCATGGCAGATTGCGGAATTAACACGAAATCACCTGGCACAATATGATAAATGGAATGGTTAATAAATGCAGTACAGCTTCCTGATACAGAAAAATAAATCTCATAATAAGGATGGTAGTGAAACTGATCCATCTTAAAATCTGAAGTTCTTCTTGCAAGGCTAATTTCAAAATCTTTAATTTTATTTGATAAAACAACCTGTTCCATTTTTGTTTTCCTTTTCTGATATGGCAAAAAATCTGTAAAATTAGTATAAAACGACCACAAAAGCAGTATAAATACTTATTTAAAAGTTATATCATGTATTTGTTCTTAAGTAAAGAACTTGTGAAAATGACATTTGGGAGAAAAAGAAAATGGATGCTGCTTTATCAGAAAAAGACCGGAAGTTCCGGGAGTTTGCGTTAGAGGAATCTATGTGGAAGGTTGTTTTTAAGGTCTGCTTTCCGTTAGCATTATATCAGAGCTTAAACCAGCTTTTTAAAATATTAGATACCATGATGGCATCACACATCAGTGCAAGTGCGGTATCCACGGTTGCCTATCTGTCCCAGATTAACATGGCAATTTCTGCCTTAGGCGGAGGACTTGCGGTTGGTGCGAGTATTAAAATCAGTGAAGCTTATGGGGCGGGAAATTTCGAATTGGTAAAGAGGAGAGTAAGTACACTGTTTGCGCTCTGTGCTGTGTTAAGCTTTGCCATACTCGCAATTCTTATCCCGATTGCGCCGCAGTTTTTGCGGATGGCAAATACACCGGAGGAATTTATCGAGGAGGGAACAATTTACTTTATCTTAGAGCTGATTGGTCTGGTGGTTGTCTTTTTCAATAACGTATATATTGCAATTGAGCGTGCGAGGGGAAATTCGAACCGTATTTTACTGTTAAATGTGCTTGTTATCGTAATAAAACTTTCCCTGACGGCATATTTTGTTTATGTATTAAAAGGGGGAATTAATTATATTTCCATAGCAACGACGCTGTCACAGTTATCCCTTCTTCTTATTGCGGTTTATAATATGCGGGAAAAAGGGAACGTATTTGGATTTTCCTTAAAGGCAATTACATTACGCAAAGATGTGGTAGCACCGATGATAAAATTATCCATTCCGGTTATCGTGGAAAAAATTGCGTTTTCGCTTGGAAAAGTGGTTGTTAATTCGATGAGTACGGTATATGGAACACTCACCGTCGGAGCACTTGGCATATCCAACAATATCGGTGGTATTACGACAAATCCGCAGAACGGCTTCCAGGAGGGAGGTTCTGCGATTATCAGCCAGAATTTAGGCGGCGGAAAGAAAAAAAGAGCGTTAGATGCATTTTTTTGTGTGCTTGTCATGAATATTATAATCAGCGTGATTTTGATGAGTGCGTCGCTGTTGTGCTTAAATTCCCTTGCAGATTTATTTGCCGCCGGGGACGAAGCTTTTGGACAGCGGATTATAGAAATTTACCGTATGGAGGCGCTTGGAACCATTCCGCTTGGTGTGAATGCTGCTGTTATGGCGTTTCTCTATGGTTTTGGTAAAACAAAAATAACACTTTTGATTAATGTCTGCCGTGTATTTGCTTTCCGTATTCCGGTATTATGGGGCTTACAGCAATTTACAAGCCTTGGAAATGTAAGTGCTGGAATTGTTATGGCGGTCAGCAATATTTTGACGGCAGTGATGTCTGTAATAGTTCTTTTCATCGAACTTCATAAGATGAAAAAGAAAGAACAGGTTACGGTTCACAATGACAATGTGAAACAGTAACGAAAAACATGAAGCACATATTGATATAAAAGAGAGGGAGAGTCTAAAAAATCTTCTGTCAGCTCAAAATATGTGCGTTTCTCCTTATGCTTCTCCTTGAAAAAGGGCGTGATTATAGTTTCGTATTGTGGAACGAAGATGGCGTCCTTTTTTTTATAACAATTAGAAGCGGTTGCTTTTTTCCGGAATTCTTTTGCAACACCGGAGGCGACGTTTTTATGTATGGCAGTGTCTTCCTCCGGAAGGTAATAATAGTCCTCCGGATGGTCAAAAAAGAACTTTAAAGTGCCTTCATATAAAAGAACGCGAAGCTTTGCTTCATATCCATCACATATAAAATAAAATTCATTTTCCTTAAAAGCAGTGCGCTTTGGAAGATAAAATTCACTTTTTAAGGAAATGATAATTTCTTTCTGATAAACACCGTTGATATCTTTATACATATTACTTTCTACAGACTGGGCAGAAAATGCGCCGCTTAAAAGCTTTTTGTAGCTTAAAACAGAAAGAAGTGCGGGCATTCCGAGAACATCTTCCTGATTATGCTGTTTTAAAAGAAAAGCGGATGTCTTTTCAGGATTTCTTAAATATTCTTTGTAAACCTCAATGAGTTCACCACCGTTATATTTATCCTTCCGGCTTATTCCAAGGAAGCTTTCAATTGTTTTCTGCTTATAATTTGGCAGATTTAAAAGCTTTTTTAAAGAACTGGCTTCTTTGAAAATGTCAATATACTGTCTGTCGTCAAAAGGGTGGGGAAGACCATACGTTTTGCATTTTGCTTTTAAATAAGGGATATCAAATCCAAGCCCATTAAAGGTGATAATGGTGTCAAATTGTGTTAATGCATGAAAAAATGCACCGAGCACATCTTTTTCTTCTTCTTTTGTTTCGGAAAAATACTGGGTCAGGATGAGATTTTGCCCTTTGCGGTATAAAAAGCCAATCAGATAAATGGTAGTATAGGCCGGTGAAAAGCCGGTTGTTTCTATATCGAAAAAAATCGTGCTTTCTGTAAAAAGTTCATTTGTCAGTTTATCGTTAAAATTATAACCAATGGAAGTAGTCCACGTTTTCATGGGATATCGGGTTTTCCTTTCTGAAATTTTCACATATTTACTTATTATATATGAATATTATAACACGGATAATCTATAGAATACAGTACGGTAATTATGTAAAAATTATCTATATATTCTAAAAAAGTTGTATATAATTGTTAAATAATTGTCAAAAGGTTCTAAAAAAAAAACAAAAAAATCGTATTTCACATGGAGGAGGTGTGTTATAATCATGCTGATGGTACTTTGTGATTTTACAGAAAGTACACTACTAAATAAGAGAAAGCGGGGCACAAAAATGGGTTTAAAGACATTTAAAGGTGGCGTCCATCCTTATGAAGGAAAG
>CAKRCJ010000116.1 GCA_934307185.1 uncultured Roseburia sp. | reverse complement strand
ATGAATCCTCACTTGCTGCTGTAGTTGATGGGAAGATAGAAACCTCTTTGCAGAATGCAAGCTGGTTTGCATCATTTGTTACATAGTTTGCAAATGCGATTGCTGCTTCGTGGTTCTTGCTTGCCTGTGGAACAACAAGGTTCATTAATGGGTTTCTGGATAATCCGTTTTTACCTGTTAAAGGTGTGGAAACTCCAATTGTCTCATAAATATCAGGAGCTTCATCTTTAATTCTGGAGAGGGAAGAACCGGAAGAACTTACAATTGCAAGCTTGCCGGATTCAAAAAGTTTTAACATCTCATCCCAGTCGCCCCATTTTGTCTTAGGAATAACACCTTTTTCTGTGTATTCTTTGTATTTACTCAGTAAATCAACAGTTTCCTGTGTATTAAATGCTGCTGCTGTCTTATCTGCATTTAACACATCAATACCTTCCTCAAAGAGGATATTAAAGAATTCATCCGGCATAAATAAATATGCACCTGTCTTGTTATAGAACTCTTCTGCTTCCTCTAATGCTTCATCAAATGTTGTAGGTATTTCCATTCCTGCCTCATCAAATAAGGACTGATTGTAGAACATGATATCCGGTGATGCATACCATGGGAATGCGTATACAGAGTCTCCAATTCTTGCAGAGTCCCAAAGGTCTGAAATATAAATGGATTTCTGCTCATCGGTAGCTTCCTTATTTAAGTCTACCAATGCACCCTGTCCTGCCAGTGTGAGGGTAAACTGCGTATTTAAGTTAACAACGTCCGGTGCTGTTCCTCCGGCTACAGATGTTACAAGCTTAGACTGGATATCTCCATAAGGCACGTCTGTCCAGTTAACTGTAACACCTGGGTTCTCGCTCTCATACTGTGCAATCATATCGTTGAAGAAATCACCGAATGCTGCCTTTAAGTCGATAGTCCAGAACTCAATTGTGACAGGCTCCGCTGCTGCCTGGTTGTCTGTGGCTGCTGCTGTTTCTGTACCAGCTGCTGTTGTCTCATTGCTGCTACTGTTATCTGCTGAAGTGTCTGTCTCACTGCCTGAACCACATCCTGCAAGCATGGAAACTGCCATAGATGCACATAACAATACGCTTAAAAGTTTCTTTTTCATATTTTTTCCTCCTTAAAAAAATAATCTATATAAACCTTTCCGGTTTATAATCTTTAATTATCCGATTACAGATGGTGATACAATGTCTGACCATATATTATAGTTTAATTCTTCTATATTATTCTTCTCAAAATAGCAGAACGGCTGATATGCTTCCTCCAGCTCCTCAATACCTGAAATTTCTCCCTTGCCATACTCTCTTATTATTTCTGCGGTATCCGCCAGTCTCCTGTCCAGCCCGCCAATTCGTATCGTCTGTATCTCAAAGCCAAAGGATTTATTTTCCCTCCTCCACTGCTGTTTGAACGTATCATAAAATACATCCAGATTTTTTCGGATTTCCGGGATATCCCTCTCTGCAATGATAAGCAGTTCCTCCTTATCATTCTTCTCGTATGCTTCGCGAATTCTTATTCCAAGATCTGCCTTGCGCTTTAATACTCTGCAAAGCAGCTGCATACAAGCAAACATATATGCAAAACGCCCATGGGAGGCTGCCTGTGCCATATTGTACTCCGCCTGCTCAAATCCCACTGTTGTATCTTCTTTCACCACTGAATCAAAGGTTCCAATCAATGGGTCGTTATAAAGCAGATATTTACTGCAATTATTATGTATTGTTCCATCCTCAAGATAAGGATTTACCAGATCAATTTTCATAAATTCATCAAATTTGTAACCGGTAAGTTTTTCAAATGCCCTGTCACTTATCCCGCTTTCATAAGCTGTTGCTGCATCTTTGAAAAATGCCGGTAATACAGAAAAGCAGCTCGCCTCTGCCCCGTTATCACCCCAGCAGGTGACTGTGTAGGACCGTATTCCATGAGCCTTACAGGATTTCATGGATGCCTTACCCGCCAGTATACTGTATGCATTGTGTGGAACAAATCCTGTCCACTTCCATGCACCACCGGCAAATCCAAGTCTGCTGCTGATTTTAAGCTGTTTCTCAAAATTATCGTTATAGCGTTTCTCCTCGGTTGAATAGTAATCCCAATATACAATCTGTAATTCATCCGGAATGGAAAAATCATCATCCCCGTTATCTAACATATGGACAAACATGTCACTCCACATCTGTGGTTTTAAATGATACTTTCTGCATAACTTAAGTACCATATTAAGATGTGACATCATCAGTTTGCTTTTCTTTTCAAATCCATTTTTTGTCAGGTATTTCCCAGCGCCTAAAAGCTCCGCCTCATCCATTCCGATATTGATAAAATCGGTGGAAAAACATTCTGAAATATTTTTAAGTATATGGTCTAAAAATTCCTCTGTACGCTCATCTCCTACCAGAAGGATATCCTTTGTATCAATAATTCTTTCATATCTTTCATATCTTGCTATCTGGTTTAAATGGGCTAACGTCTGGATGTAAGGTCTTAACTCCACCTCAAACTGCTTTGCATAAGTGTCAAGCACGCGGATTTCTTCATGTGTCATCCTTCCCCTCATATAACCAAGATATGGTTCCTCTTTTACAAAGAATGTATCTTCCATGTAAAGACCGACAAATTTGTATCCAAGACATGCTGCATAACAAATCATCTGTTTTATGGTTTCTACTTTCAGTACAGCATTTCTAGAAAGGTCTAACATAATACCAAAATCGTTAAAAATACATTTTTCCCGGATTTCCTGCTTTGCACTATCTTCCAGTCCCGATAATATCAGTAATGCCCGGCACATATCCGGAAAGCTTTTATACTCTATCTGATAATGTTCATTTTCTCTGACGATGGAATATCCTTCTATTTCTGTTTTTTTCAATTCAACCGTCTTTGAAATATTTTTTTCTTCTGTAAAAATATCAGTGTATTTTTTCAGCTCCTCAATGATATTCTGTTCTGCATTATTGGTATTCACAATTTCAAGTCTCATCTTTTCACCCTTTCCACTGTTCCTGACACTTGCGATTATATCATGTCATACATTTTGCACAAGTGATTTGGTCTTTTCGGAAAGTAAAATATAAAATATGACGAAACTAAAAATTACCTGAAACTACTTTCAGGCAATTCTATCTGTTTTATCTTTTAACCAAAATTCTCTGTTCTAAGAAAACTCCTCTTCCTGTGCTTCCCCGTTTTCTTTCATAACTGACATTGTCTCTTTATATTTTTTTACTTTGTAATAAGTATCATTTGCAAAATAGTAAGAATATAATACATCCAGCATAATCAATAATGAAAACTGCGGAGATATTAACGTTCCTGCCTCCGCATTTCTTGAACTTGCCACACGAAGAATCTCATCACAATAATCTGAAACATTTGTCTTTTCATTTGCAGTTATGTAAACCACTGATGCCCCTTGCTTTTTTGCAATCTGCACACTGTTATTCACTTCTTTTGTCTTTCCGCTTAACGAGATTGCAAACACCAGTGTTTCTTCATCTGCCAGTGCAGCACTCATTTGCATTAAATGGATATCTGTAACCGCCTCCATAGGAAGCCCGATGCGCATAAAGCGAAGCTGAAACTCTTTTGCAGCCAGCCCAGGGCTCCCGGTTCCAAATATATATATTTTTCGTGCACTTTCCATCCTGCCTGCAACTTTTTTTATCTGTCTTTCATCTAAAAGCCCAAATCCATCCTGTAAAATGGTTGAATAACTCCCTTTAATCTTTTTGGTGAAATTACTGATATCTGCCTCTTCGCCTTCCTTTGGAACTTCATATTCCAAATCTTTCTCATAAGAAAAAATTAATTCCCGGTATCCTTTATACCCACATTTTTTTGAAAATCTCGACAATGCTGCTTCCGATACATATAAACGTTTTGAAATATTTTTCGATGAAAAATCCATTTTTTCTGTATTACTGAGAAAAAAATCTGCAATACTTCGCTCTACAGGTGTCATGTCACTATAGGAATTAAACATATTCTGTTTTGTATCACTCTGATAATATACCATTCAATCCTCACTATTCTTTCCAGTCCAAAATTTCTCTTATCTTCTCTTCTAAAAGACTGGCTGTTTTCCGGTGTGTAACAAATGACGGATGCCCGCCTGTTCCCATTCCATCTGCCGCATCCAACAGTGGAAGCTCTAAAAAGGAACACTTTATTCCCTGACTGTCACAAAATTCAAAAACTTTCTGTACTGCGTGTGTCAGTGTGTTTTCCATCAGTCCGTATTGCAATAAAATATGTGCATCCGGGTAGACATCTGCAATTCTTAAAACAAGCTCTTCATACTTTTTTATAAAGTTTTCCTCTCTGTCTGCTTTTCCTCTTATATAACTTGCATCATTTGTCCCAAGATTTATGGAAATTAAATCCGGAATAAATTCCAAGTCTTTTCCCTTTTCAAATAATTCCGGCATCAGAACATCCGTAAGCGGTAACTCTTCCTCCGGCGGAATCCATCTTGATATAATTCCGCCGCCACTCCAGCAGATATACCAGGAATCTGCTTTCAGCTTCTGTGATGCCAGATAAGGATAGGCTTTTGTCACATTCTCTGTTGCCGTTGTAAAAATAAGATCCGAATTTTCACCGCTTACACCATATCCTGCCGTAATAGAATCCCCGATAAACATTAGTTTTCTCTTTTTGGATTCTGTCGGTCTGATTTTTCCATCGATATCAAGAGAGCAAATTTGCATTGTCCCATACTGTAATTCTGTCAGCTTAACAATTTTTACTGTTGTATTTTTTTTCTTTTCTGCCAGATATACATCATAATGATGCCGCCCTTGTTCCACCTTAATGATTTTTTCCGGTATACTGTTTCCATCCAGAAACACTCCTGCATATGCCTGAAAAATATGTTCTGTGAAACTTCCGGCAAGTTCCATGCTAACCCTGCTTATATTACCGGAAAACTCAATAAATGAACCTGAGCTTTTAAGTTCCAGTCCCATATCTGTTTCAGCTGTTTTCCCACAGATTCTTACTTTTTTATTATCAAACTCAAAATTTTTCATCTCATAGCTCCTATAAGTTTCCAGTTTACCATTTTTTCCAAATTAATCCATGATTGTAGCATAATCTTCACTCTGTTTATTTTCAAGTACCCCATGTCTTTTTGAAAGTATTTTCAATAAAATAAAATATTTTTCGATTTTATAAAAAAGTCAAAAAAAGACCGCAAATCTGTCTGATTTGCGGTCTTTTCTGTTTTCATATAAAATTAGTAAGTATATCCACCTATAGCTCTGATTTCTTTGCTTCCACGGTTTTCTACCATAACTCTGTAAAAGCCTGAGGATGGAACCTCAAATGTATTTGACGCTCCTCCTTTTGTTTCGGACACAGTGCTGCTTCCATTTGGATACATTAATCCAAACCAATAGGTCACATCAGATGGTGACACTGTAACAGCAATTGTCACCTGGGTTCCCTTACTGAACCACTTCTGTGTTGTTGTGTAACGGGTTCCAACCGGAATAGTCCAGTCAAATGAATTTCCACCACATAATGCAATATCTTCTTCCGGGCAATACTCTACTACAAGTGCATTATCTTCTGCAGATACAGTAAATTGTTCCAAGTTATCGGATGTTTCTGCTAACTCTGACATATTAATTTCCTGTGTTTCCTTAAACACTTCATCATTTTTCTGTGCAATCTCAACTCCTGCTGCATAAGAAGTACATGTACTTGTAAGAATGAAAGCCATTACAAGTGCTGCTGTCACTACCTTTGGTGTCTTTTTATTTTTCTTTCCATATTTATTCATAAATTCAACTCTCCTTTCAAGGATTCCCCTGTCTTCAAAAAGCATTGAGAAAATATAGATATCTCTTTTTTCTCTGTTCTCCGGTTCTACCGACTCCCAGATTACTTTAAAATAATCCTTAGACGTAACGCCTTCTTTTTCTAACCGCTCCACTGATTTTCTGTCACAATCCTGCTCACTCCACCGGTTCAATAAATCAATCAGCTTATATGCACATGGATTAAAACTCTCAATAACAACGATTAAGATAGTAAGAGCCTTATAAACCAAATCATGCTTTCTGACATGTGTTAACTCATGCATAAAGATTACCCGCAGTTCATTTTTCTCATAATGTTCATAGGGCAGTATCACTTTATGCCGGAATATCCCGGTAACGATAGGGCTTGTCAGCATATCATTGCGGCATAACTCTACTTTTCCGCGAATTCCAAGTTCTATTTTCATGTCTTCAAACAAATCCATTGCCAGAGAATCATCTTCAGGTATGTTACCTGACAGTAATTCATGTTTCTTCTTAGATTTTCTGATAAAAATAATTACATTCACTACCGTAGTGATAAACCATATTCCCGCAACAATATATAAATACTTCGTCGCAAAATTAATTGGAAATACAAAGTTGCTCAATATATCACGGTCTTCTAATATGTAGCTTCTCCGGCGGGATATCAGAAGTGCCAGAAATGTCACCGGAAGCAGGAACATCACAACCACCCACCTTAACATATAATAAATCATGTCAGGATTTAAGTGCAAAAACAGTATCCTGCATATCCACCAGATAAAAAGCATAATATCGCCTGTAACGGCAGTCACAAGTGCGTAATAAAATATCAGACTAATCCAATTCATCGATTTTCTTTTTGATGCGCTCCCTGTCTTCTTTTGTTAACTTCATCTGATCAAACAGACTGCACACAAAAGCACCGATGTTGCCATGGTCAAAGTAACTGATGTTCTCAGACACTGTACTTACCTTGAAGTCATCTTTTGCCACTAATGGCTGATAATAAGAATATCTGCCCTTTCTGTACACAGACAGATAACCTTTACGTACAAGACGTGCTAAAAATGTAGAGACGGTCTGAGGCTTCCACTCTTTTTTAAATTCCTCATTAACTCTGTTCATTACATGAGCCAGGTCTAAATCCTCCTCTGACTCCCAGATGATTTTCATAACCATTCTCTCACACGTTGAAATTTCATATGGATCCATAACTTGATTTCCTCCTAATTAGTGATTTAAT
>CAKRCJ010000115.1 GCA_934307185.1 uncultured Roseburia sp. | reverse complement strand
CACCACCATATCCACATCAAACGGCGTTTTAAATCCGTTAATGTCTCCTAACTCAAACCGCAGATTTTCATAATTATATTTCAATGCTGCCTGGTTGCATTTTTCAATGACATCTTTCTTTAAATCTAGCCCTAACATTTTTACCTTCATGTGACGGATTTCCGTAAAATAATAATACATAATAAAGGTAAGGTATGATTTGCCGCAGCCAAAATCAATGATATGAATTTCTTCGCCGGGATAATCCTTCACGCCATCGTCAATGATTTCAATAAAACGGTTAATCTGCCGAAATTTGTCGTACATGGATTTTACCACTTTACCTTCTTTTGTAAAAATTCCCATATCGACTAACGGAGGAATTATCTTTCCCTCCTCTAAAATATAATTTTTCTTCCGGTTGTGCTCCTCATTGACCACATGCTGCTCTTTTAAGGCTTTCGATTTTAACGTAACCGCACCTTTTTTCGAAATAAGAAGACTGTATTCTTTCACATTATCCCAAGCATTTATCTGCAGATAAGTATCAAAAACCGCCTCCATTAAAAAGCCCTGTAATTCCTCCGGTTTGAAATTTTCATGAAAAACCTGTTTTTCCGTATGTTTTGCCGCCTGATAACCGTCACCCTTTTTTTCTACTATGATTTTTTTGTAAAGGCAGTCCTTTTTCACCGGCTTACTGATAATTATTTTCTGAAGCGGATTGGAGGAAAGCTTCTCCATCGCGGTAAGCCATACATCGTCCGCCAAAAAAGATTTTGTCTCTCCTGCTTCATTTTCCAAAGTTATAAGATATGTCGGTTTTTCTCCCGGTGCGCGTTCTTCGCAGCCGTATTCTCCATCAAAAATCTGTTTTACTTTCCACATACAATTTTCCTGTTTCTTTCGTTTGATTTCTGCTATTTTTTCAATTCCTGCCAGTAAGAATAAATCTTTTTGAGCACCTCAATCTGGTCATTATTTAAGGATTCCTCCGGCAGCTCCGTTACCACGTCGTCTGTAATTCGATAATTTCCATGAAAAATCCACGAAATATCGTCCTGCGTGACTGCAAGCGAGATTTCATTTTTACCGCTGTCCTTTGGTACACCGATAAGAACGCTGCTGTTATAGCTTTGTAATACAATTTCAAAATAATATGCGTCATCTCCCAGCAGCTTTTCATTTTCCGTCAAATTCTTTTTTTCTTTTATGGAAAAAGCTGCCTTCATTGCCTCTTTATTACCGCCAACTGCCTCAAACAGACTTTCATTCACTCCGGCATCATTTAATGTTGCCGGCTCATTTCCGGTAATCTCTGCAATCTGTTCCGTTGAAAAATAAAAATCATCAACAGAAATCAGACTCGTAAGCTGCCCCACGATTGGAATATCCCCCAGGTCTGATAAAATATTTTCAAAAACCGGTCTGGCATTAAATAATATTTTACCGTCCGGTCCAACATAAAAGTCAATCATATTCACGTTTTCCGTAGACAATGCTCCATATATAATATCCTTACCCTTTGTCCCTTTAATCGTTCCTTTTAATTTTCCCTCATCAAAATCAGTATCAATTCCTTCAATCTGATAATCAAGCGTATAACTGTAGGTTTCTGTCAAAAGCCTCTGCACCTGATTTTTTAATGCCAGCTTGCCACGTAAAAAAAAGCCGCCCGCAAGCACTGCTGCGATTAAAATGATTGCTGTAACAGCCGCTGTAATTGTTATTTTTTTCTTTCTATTCATCTGCTCTCCTGAAATATTTCCTTTTTCTTATCATTATATGAGTCAACAGTAAATATACCTTATATTTGGGGGAAATCCAAGCATATATTTAGGAAAATGCGGTTGCAGTCCACCTCTGCCATTATAACAGGAATAATTTTCAAACATATGTTTGTTTTTGTATTGTATTTTTTCAACTTCTGTGTTATTCTTTTTGCAGAACACTTGTTCTGTTTTTTTATTATACTCCACAGAAATTGAACTGTAAAGAACATTTACGAACAAACCTGTAAATTTATTGACAACACACAAATTATAAAAATGAGGTTTTCCTATGAACATCCAGAAAAATATATCCCTCATGGAGAAGCTTGCCATTCTTTCCGATGCTGCCAAATATGACGTTGCCTGTACCTCAAGCGGCGTAGACAGAAGCGGAGACGGCACCGGGCTTGGGAACTCGCTTTCCTGCGGTATCTGCCACACGTTCTCCGCAGATGGAAGATGCGTTTCTCTTTTAAAAATTTTATTTACAAATGAATGTATTTTTAACTGCTCCTACTGTCTGAATAACTGTAATTCCGACGTGAAGCGCGCTGCATTTACCCCGGATGAGGTCTGCGAACTGACGATTGAATTTTACCGCCGGAACTATATTGAAGGTCTGTTTTTAAGCTCCGGCATTATGGTGAGTCCGAACTATACAATGGAGCTTTTGTACCAGACACTTTATAAGCTTCGGACCGTGCATCACTTTAACGGTTATATCCATGTGAAGGCTATTCCAGGCGCTGACCCTCTTTTAATTGAAAAGACAGGCTTTCTCGCTGACCGTATGAGTATTAATTTAGAGCTTCCGACAGCCGATAGTTTAAAGAAGCTTGCACCATGCAAATCCAGAAATACTATTTTAAAACCGATGCGGATGGTTCAGAACCAGATTACAAATAACAAAGATGAAGTAACGCTTTACCGCCATGCACCAAAGTTCGTTCCGGCAGGACAGAGCACCCAGATGATTATCGGAGCAACTCCTGAGAATGATTATCAGATTGTAAGTATTGCGGAAAATCTTTATCAGAAGTTTGATTTAAAAAGAGTTTTTTATTCTGCTTTTGTAAATGTCACACATAATGACAATCTTCCTGCCCCTGCCGGCGGTCCTCCGCTTTTACGCGAGCACAGGCTTTATCAGGCAGACTGGCTTCTGCGGTATTATAAATTCCGTGCGGATGAACTGCTTTCTCCCGAACGCCCGGATTTTAATATTTTTCTTGACCCAAAGTGCGACTGGGCAATCCGGCACTTAGAATATTTTCCGGTAGAGATTAACCGCGCCAGTTACGACACACTGCTTCGTGTTCCAGGCATCGGTTATAAATCTGCCAGCCGCATTGTAAAAGCAAGACGTGATAGCGCCCTTGATTTTTCAGATTTGAAAAAAATTGGCGTTGTATTAAAACGCGCCCTCTATTTTATTACCTGCTCCGGCAGAATGATGTACCGCACTAAGTTAGAGGAAGATTATATCTGCCGTAATCTCATGGCGGATAAAACACAAATTCCAAAGGATATCCGGGAAAGTGGATATCAGCAGTTAAGTCTGTTTGACACAGGATTTTCTGCAGTATCTAATTTTACAGTATCGCAGTAATTGCAAAACTCAAATTTAACTATCTATGATTGTACAAAATGAATATACTTTTCCTATGAGTTTTTCAATTACCTATTAACAATGCCTAAAAAAGGAGACCCCATGCACATTTTTATCTGTGAAGACAGCCCCAACGGAATACTGACCGGCGTTTATGATGCCTGGAGTGCTAAAATTCAATATGCCTGCGCCCATTCTGATTTGTATCTGGTTTCTGCTGTCCCGGATAACTATGAACTTTTTTGCGAGTATCATACCGTCACGCCCTCCGGGGAAAAAGCCGGAAAGGTTTCGTCCACTTTATGTAAAAAGCTGGGACAGGACTTTTACAACACTATTCTCTCTGCCATACTCGCAATTGAGTCCTCCTCCAAAAAGAAAATGGATAAGGCGAATGCTGTCTATCAGACAATTGTTGCTGCCCTTCATTCCGCTAACGGTGCACATATACTAGAGTCCCTCTCCAGCCCTTACGTTTACCGCGTTTTTGAATTGTCCCGGACTACCTCTGCGGAAGCTCACCACCTTAAGGGCTTTATGCGCTTTTCGGAGCTTTCCAATGGTGTATTGTTATCCACAATCCATCCAAAAAATAATGCCCTGCCGATTTTAGCAGAGCATTTTACCGACCGTTTTCCTTTGGAAAACTTCATTATTTATGATGAAGCGCATTATATTGCTGCAATTCACCGCGCCGGAAAAGATTATATGCTTGTCGATGCCACAGAAATTAATTCTGAATTTCTTCAGAATTATTCTGCAGATGAAGCGAAGTTTCAAAAACTATGGCTTACATTCTTTGAAAGTATTGCAATTGAAGCCCGCACCAATCCCTCGCTTCAGGTACAGAACATCCCGAAGCGGTTTTGGAAGGATGCTGTTGAGCTGAAAGGAAAGCTTTAAATAACGTTATTTTACCTTCAAAAACAGCCTTCTCGCATTCGCTTCTGTGACACGCTCCACTTCCTCTGGTGTAATTCCTTTTAATTCTGCAATTTTATCAATTACAAAAGGAATATTCGAAGACTCATTTCTTGTGCCACGGTGCGGCTCCGGTGCCATGTAAGGGCAGTCTGTTTCTAAAAGAATACGCTCTAACGGAATGGCTTGTACGGTTTCTTTTAATTTTTTCGCATTTTTAAAGGTGACAACTCCACCGACGCCGATGTAGTAGCCCATTTTAATAAATTCCTGTGCCATCTCCTTCGAATACGAATAGCAGTGAATGACACCCGGTATGCTTTCTGCATGAACCTGCTTCATCACTTCCATCGTATCTGCTGCTGCATCTCTGGAATGAATAATCACCGGAAGCTTTGTCTCCCTTGCAAGCTCCATCTGACGCGCGAACCAGTAACGCTGTGCCTTCTGCACCTCCGGCTCCTTGTCCCAGTAATAGTCCAGTCCAATTTCACCGATGGCAACGGTCTTTTCGTTCTTTGTCTGCTCTTTTAACCACGCAAAGGTTTCCTCATTTAACCCACTGATATCACTTGGGTGAACCCCAACTGCGGCATAAACAAAATCATATTTTTCCGCCAGTGACAGGGTTGTCTTTGTTGTCTCTATGGACGCGCCGACATTGATAATCCGTCCTATGCCTTTTTGTGGCATAGAACGGATGAGTTCCTCTCTGTCTTCGTTAAAGCTTTCATCATCATAATGTGCATGTGTTTCGAATATCATAAATTACCTCTTTTTTGCTTTTCGCTTATGATACCTTTTTCGCACAAAAATTACAAGTAAAACAAGAACTACCGCACCACTACAGGTGTAATACAGTAAGTAATCTGCTGCTTTCTAATTTTTGTATATTTTTACTAAACTTTTGTATTTTTTCTTATTTTGGAAATATTTTTGTTTCCTTTTCACACAAAATCATATATACTTATTGCAGACTAAAAAGCTCCGGGGCAATGCTTCGGAGTTTTTCGCTTCGAAAAAAGAAAGAAAAAACAAGGAGGAAAATCTTCTCCTCGTCCAATGGGACTCGGATTTTTTCTTCGAAAAAACAAGGAGGATTTATGAATTTTGTTGGTACAGTATGGGCATTGCTTCCACCGGTCATTGCCATTGCACTTGCTTTAATCACGAAGGAAGTTTATATGTCTTTATTTATCGGTATTGTTACCGGTGCTCTTTTATACACCAGTTTCAGCCCTATCGGAACGATTGAAGCAATTTTTGAAGTCATGATGGAAAAACTCGGTGACTCCTGGAATATCGGTATTCTGATTTTCCTCGTATTCTTAGGAATTATTGTCGCTTTAATGACAAGGGCCGGCGGCTCTGCTGCCTACGGAAAATGGGCAAGTGGAAAAATAAAAACAAAGTCCGGCGCACTTCTTGCCACATTTGCATTGGGTATTGTCATTTTTGTCGACGATTACTTTAACTGTCTCACCGTCGGAAGTGTTATGCGCCCGGTCACTGATAAGCAGAAAATTTCCCGCGCAAAATTAGCCTATATTATTGATGCCACAGCAGCACCAATCTGTATTATTGCACCGATTTCAAGCTGGGCTGCCGCTGTTACCGGTTATACAAATGGAGATGGCTTCTCCCTGTTTTTACAGACAATCCCTTTTAACCTGTATGCGTGGCTTACCATTCTTATGGTTATTTTTATTGGTATTACCGGACTTGATTACGGTCCGATGAAAAAGTTTGAGGAAAATGCCGCCAAAGGCGACCTTTTTTCCGGCAAAAATGATTATGAAAATGTAAAAGAAAATATAATTTCTGCAAAAGGAAAAGTAATTGACCTTGTCCTTCCGGTTTTATTTTTAATTGGAAGCTGTATTGTCTGCATGATTTATACCGGCGGATTTTTTGACGGAGAAAGCTTCATTACTGCATTTGCAAACTGTGATGCGTCCATGGGACTTGTGATGGGCTCTTTTATCACACTGGTTTTTGTATTTCTTTTATACCTTCCGCGCAAGGTCATCACGTTCAGCGAATTTGCCGAATGTATTCCGCAGGGATTTAAAATGATGGTTTCCGCCATTTTAATTCTTGTTCTTGCCTGGACCTTAGGCGGTTTTTGCAGCAATAAATTAGAAGCTGGTACTTTTGTTTACAGTGTACTTTCCGGCAACACCACTGCAACTGCACTTTTCCCGGCTGTTTTATTCCTCGTCGGAAGCGGGCTTGCTTTTGCAACCGGAACCTCGTGGGGAACCTTTGGTATATTAATTCCAATTGTTACTGCCATGTTCCCGGAAACAGACCCGATGCTTGTTGTCTGCATTGCTGCTTCCCTTGCCGGTTCTGTCTGTGGCGACCATATGTCACCGATCTCTGACACAACCATTATGGCATCTGCCGGAGCACAGTGTCACCACGTAGACCATGTTTCCACCCAGCTTCCGTATGCATTAACCGTTGGAGGCTGCTGTATCGTTGCTTACCTTGTGGCTGGATTTACCAAAAATGTAGTTCTTACAATGGCAGTCGGAGTCATTCTTCTGCTTGCCGTTCTATGCTTTATCAAATACCGTCAGAAAGCGCAGAAATAATTTTTAACTTAGGTAATTGCGAAACTCATAGAAAAAGTATATTGGATTGTACAAAATGAATAAAAGCATAAGAAGACACTGGGAAGCCGCCGGTCCTTAGCGACCGTATTTTGGTCGCTTAGTACCGTTGCGAGCGACACGTAACGCAAGTGTGTCTTCGATGATTTTATTC